>NZ_JACHDL010000011.1:0-231121 GCF_014201055.1 Paraburkholderia sp. CI2 | reverse complement strand
ACAGCAGACTCCGGAGAATCCGCCGCCGCATTCCGCATCAAGCGCCCACACTTATCGACTGTTAGTTTTTAAAGATCGGTCCGCCAAACCCGCCGCGCCTGAACCACCTGAACCACCACTACCCGGCACCGCTTCGTTTGCGTCGCTGCGTCTGCAGCAGAGAAACGAGATTATGGAGAGCGGTCGACAACACGTCAATACCCTTCTCACAATTTATCTTAGAAAGTTGAATAGCCTAAAAAATGAGCAGCGCCGCGCGAGAACTCCGATTAGCTAGTCATCCGATTTAATTCACCGGAGGTCAAACACGGACAAAAACAAAGCAGATCGGGCACAACTCCCACCCATCCCCGTTCCCCGAATTAAAGTTTCACCCATCCCCGCCGTCAATCAGATCATCCCGCCACTTAAATTAGCTGCCGACTATGGACAATCTCGTCGACGCACACGTCGAGGACACCCAGCCCGCCGCGGCATCCCCGATGCTCGAGCCTGATACGGTGCCGGTAGGCACGCCGCTCCCATGGCCGATCGTCGATGCCGACGGCACGCTGCTCTTCGCAAGCGCGACGACGCTCGCGACCACCGACGAGCGCGCCTTTCTGTTTCAACACTTCCGCCCGCAACGCGGCGACCTGTTCGACCTCGGCGCACAACAACCGCCGGCGCCAACCGCCCAGCCTGACCACGCCGGTGAGTTGACGCTGAAGGACATGCACCTCGAGATCGGCGCATTGATCGGCATGCGTTCGCAACTCGGCAGCGGCGCGCCGATGCAACCTTGCGGCATCATCGGTTTCGCGCCGAATCATGCGCTGTTCGTCACGCCGCCGATGCTGCAGGGCCAACCGCTGCCGCTCACGCCCGGCGAGAACGTCGAGGTCGTCGCGATCGCGAGTCAGGCCGTGTTCCGTTTCGTCTGCACGGTCGAAGCGGTCTGCCGCGTGCCGTTCGACTATGCCGTGTTGTCGAGGCCCGGTATGGTCCGCCGGCTCCGTGAGCGCAAATCGATCCGCGTCCATGCGCACCTGCCCGTGCGGTTTGGCATCGGCGGGAGCGGTGACACTTACGAAGGCCTTGGACTCGCCAAGGGCATCAGCGCGCTCGGCATGTCGTTGAGTGCGTCATGGACACTGGGCGAAGTCGGCGAGCGGCTGCGCATCGCGTTCCGGCTGAAGTCGGCCGAATACGATTCACAGATCGAGACGACGGCGGTGATCCGCAACGTTCAGAAGGGCAAAACGCCTGGCGAGCCGTCCATGCATGGGCTAGAACTGGATCAACTCGATTCCGTTCAACAGATGGCGATGAAGGTGTTCGTGTTCGATCGTCAGGAGGATGTGCAGCACTGGTCCAACGGACTGAAATAAGCGGTACGGCCACAAAAGCAACGCGCGTGCGGACACAGCAGCGTCGACCTCGCTGCGCACACATCGATCAGCCGAGCAACTCTTCCGGCGTCAACCGCCGCGCTCCCCAGGCATTGGCGAGCACCTCGCAACGACCGAGCCGTATCGCACCACGCTCGAAATCGACGAACACGACTTCATCGACGTCGGCCGGCCGCGCGGGTTCGTCGCTCGTGCGGCCGTCGGTCAGAATCCATAACCAGCGCTGCTGGGCCGGCCGTCGCCGCGCGCAGCGTTCGAGCAGTTGCGCGGCGCTGCGCACGCCCGACGCGAGCGGCGAACCGCCGCCTCCGCCCACGGGCGCGAGCCATCGCTCGTTCCACCAGCGCGGCACGGCCGGGCCGAAACGCACATCCGCTCCCGCACCGCCGAAGCAGATCAGCGCAGCCTCGGCGCGCATCGCACTCGCACGGTCGAACAAGGCAGTCAGTAGACCCTTCGCCAACGCGAGGCGTTGGCCCGCCAGCATCGACCCGGAGCAATCGAGCACGAAGCAATGCAGCACACCGCCACGCGGCACTTCCCCTACGAAGCGCAGATGCTCACGACGCAGCGTGTGCTCGCGCATCGCGGCGAGCGTCGGTGGCCATGCAATGCGCCTGCCCGGTTCGCCGCCCGACGTGTCGCGCGAATCCGCCCCCACGCCTCGTCGCCATCGAAAACCGCTGCGCGAGTCAGCGGCGGCGCCTTTCCGATGGCTCAGCGTTTTTTTGCGTCGAGCGCAATGACGCCTTTGACAGGCAAAGCCGCGGCCGGCTCGGGCGGCAGGTAGCCCCACTCGGAGTCGGCGGAAGGTGTCGTGGATCCAGCCGTATCGCCAGACGCACCCTCAGCGAGCTCCCGTGCCGGCGCCTCGCTTTCTGGCCAGCGCTGATTCGCATGTTGCGAATCATGCTGACGCCGCCGATGAAGCAGCACCGGATCGGCAACGCGCTCCACATGTCGCACCGTCACCGCACCTGCCCGTTCGAATGCGGCCAGCGCGCGCGCCGCGCGCAGCATCACGAGGTCGGCGCGCAGGCCGTCGACGGCCGCCTCGATGCATAGCGCGCTCACGCGCGCATGGACGGCGTCATCGAACGACAGCAGCGGCAGCGCCGCGCGCGCCGAGCGAATTCGCTGCACGTATGAAGCCTGCTGCTCCGCGTAAGCGGTACGAAACCCAGCGGGATCGAGATCGAACGCGAACCGCGCTTTGACGATCGCCTGCCGCACCTGCGGCTCGAACGCGTTCTGCAACTCCACCATCAGACCGAAGCGGTCGATCAATTGCGGCCGCAACTCGCCCTCTTCGGGATTCATCGTGCCGATCAGCACGAAGCTCGCGTCATGACTATGCGACACGCCATCGCGTTCGACGGTATTCACGCCGCTCGCCGCCGCATCGAGCAACGCATCGACGAGCGCATCGGGCAGCAGATTGACTTCGTCGACGTACAGCACGCCGCGATGCGCCTTCGCGAGCAGCCCCGGCGAGAAGCGCACCGAGCCGTCGCGCAACACCCTTTCGATATCGAGCGTGCCGATCAGACGATCCTCGCTCGCGCCAAGCGGCAGATTCACGAGCTCTCCCTCCGGCAGCAGTTCGGCAAGCGCGCGCGCGGCAGTCGACTTCGCAGTGCCACGCGGTCCGCTGATCAATACACCGCCCAAGCCCGGGTCGATCGCCGCGAGCACCAGCGCCTGCTGCAACGAAGCCTGGCCGATCAGCGCCGCAAACGGAAAAACGGGCCGCGCCGCCGTACCCGATACACAGGCGGAGCAACCTGCGTCGTCCGCTCCTCGCATCGCTCCATTCATGTTTGTCTTCCTTCGATCTGCTGTTCGCTCGCCAGCAGATGCGTTTCCACCTGCGCGCGATAGTCACCCGGTTGCTGCCACAGCCCCCGCTGCATCGCCTCGAGCAAACGCTCGCAGATCGAATGCAGCGCATGGGGATTGTGCCGTTGCATGAACGCGCGCGTATCGGCGTCATTCAGATAAGCATCGGCGACGAGCGCGTATTGATGATCCGCGATCACGCGCGCGGTCGCGTCGTAGCCATACAGATAATCGACGGTCGCGGCGATCTCGGCCGCGCCCTTGTAGCCGTGGCGCTTCACGCCGTCGAGCCATTTCGGATTGACCACGCGCGAGCGGATCACGCGCGCGATCTCCTCGTGCAACGTCCGCACGCGCGGCGCGGCCGGATTGCTGTGATCCGCGTGATAGACGCGCGGCTGCTGACCTGCCAGATGCCGCACCGCCGCGACCATGCCGCCCTGAAACTGGTAGTAATCGTTCGAATCGAGCACGTCGTGCTCGCGGTTGTCCTGGTTCTGCAGCACGAGGTCCATCGCTGCTAGGCGCGTGCCAAACACTTGATGCGCTTCCTCGCCCGCGCTCTTCTGCGCGTACGCATATCCGCCCCACGCCTGATACGCGTTCGCGAGATCGGCGTCGGTCTGCCATTGGCGCGAGTCGATCATCTGCTGCAGACCCGCGCCGTACGTGCCCGGCCGCGCGCTGAACACGCGCCAGCCCGCGCGCTTGCGCGCTTCGACCGGGTCCATGCCGCGCGCGATCAACGCATCGCGTTCGCGCTGCACGCGCGCGCGAATCGGATTCAGCTCCGCGGGCTCGTCGAGTTCGGCAACCGCTTGCACGGCCGCATCGAACAGATGCATCACGTTCGCGAACGCATCGCGAAAGAAACCGGATACGCGCAACGTGACGTCGATACGCGGCCGATCGAACGCGTCGATCGGCATGATCTCGAAGTCCGTCACACGGTGGCTGCCCGGCGCCCATTTCGGCCGCACGCCGAGCAGCGCGAGCGCCTGCGCGACATCGTCGCCGCCGGTGCGCATCGTCGCGGTGCCCCAGACCGACAGGCCGATCGCGCGGGGATAATCGCCGTGCTCCTGCAGATGCCGCTCGATCAGTTGCTGCGCCGATTTCAGGCCGAGTGCCCACGCGGCTTGCGTCGGCACCGCGCGCGTGTCGACCGAATAGAAGTTGCGGCCGGTGGGCAGCACGTCGGGCCGACCGCGCGACGGCGAACCGCTCGGACCTGGCGGCACGAAACGTCCTTCGAGGCCGCGCTTCAGCTGCGTCATTTCCTGCGGGCCGCAGGCGTCGAGACGCGGCAGCACGTCGTCGCACAGGCGTGCGATCACCTGTGCCGCTTGCGGCAGATTTTCGTCGGCTACGGGGACGGCCTGCGAACGATCCGCGACATCGCAATCGACACCGCAGACGCCGCGCAACAGCTCGCCCGCGAGCAATTCCAACCGCTCGCGCGTATCGCCGTAATGTCGCCACGGCGCATCGCTGACCCGCTGCAATACCTCGGGTCGCGGGCCGTCCCATGCGGCGGCCCAATCCACCGTCAACGGGCCGAACCGATGATCGATGCGCAGATCGCGCGCCAACGCGTCGACGAGCCCCGCCTTGCCGCCCTGCCCATCGCCGACCGGAAAGCGCCCGAGCGCGAGCAGCGTGTCGCGCCGCTGCACGCCGCGCGGCGACTGCCCGAACGTATGCAGGCCATCGCGAATCTGCGCTTCCTTCAGCTCGCACAGCCACGCATCGACGCGTGTGAGCAGCGCGTCTTCATCGTCCTGTCCGTTCGGCGCCGCGAGACTCAGCTCTTCGTGCAACCGATGCTCGACGATCGTCGTCAGAATCGTGCGACGCAAGAGCTTCGCGCGACGCGAATCGACCATCAATGCCTCGTAGTATTCGTCGACCTGGCGTTCGAGGTCCTGCAGCGGCCCATAGTTTTCGGCGCGTGTAAGCGGTGGCATCAGATGATCGATGATCACCGCCTGCGCGCGCCGCTTCGCCTGGCTGCCCTCGCCCGGATCGTTGACGATGAACGGATACAGATGCGGCATCGGTCCGAGAATCAGATCGGGCCAGCATGCGTCGCTCAAGGCGACGCTTTTGCCCGGCAGCCATTCCAGGTTGCCGTGCTTGCCGACGTGCACGACCGCGTCGATGCCGAACTGATGGCGCAGCCAGAAATAGAACGCGAGGTATGCGTGCGGCGGTACGAGCTCCGCATCGTGATAGCTCGCGTAGTCGCCGTGCTCGCGCGAACGCGCAGGCTGAATGCCGATGAACACCTGGCCGCAGCGCCAGCCGGCGATCATGAAGCGGCCGCGCCGTAGCGTGGGGTCCTGCTCGGGCTTGCCCCAGCGAGCGTTCAACGCGTCGCGCACGCTCGCCGGCAACGCGTTGAACTGCGCGAGGTAGTCGTCGAGTGCGAGGCTTTGCAGGGCCGGACGCAGATCGCGTACGACCGGATCGTTGGTCACGCCTTCGGTCAGCCTGTTCAACAACGCGTCGCCGTTTTCGGGTAATTCGCCGACACGATAACCTTCATCGCGCAGCATCGACAGAATGCCGACCACCGACGCCGGCGTATCGAGCCCGACGCCATTGCCGATGCGCCCTTCGCTCATCGGATAGTTGGCGAGAATCAACGCGACTTTCTTGTCGGCGTTATCGAGCGAACGCAAACGGCACCAGCGCCGGCTCAGCTCGGCGAGAAAGCGCACCCGTTCGAGGTCGGGCTGATAGCGGACCACGTCGACCTGCGTATGCGCACAGCGATACGCGAGCCCCTTGAAGCTGATCGCGCGCGTGATGATGCGCCCGTCCACTTCGGGCAGCGCGATATGCATGGCGATGTCGCGCGAATTGAGGCCGTGGTTGTCCTTCAGCCAGTCTTCGCGATTGCCGCCGCTCAGGATTACCTGGAACACCGGCGCGTCGCCGGCGAGCGCGAGCGGCTCCGGATCGTCGAGCGCGGAAGCGGCGAACGCGGTCGTGTTCAGCACGAGCGCGACACCATGTTGCGCGCACAGCGACTGCACGACATCGCGGCTCACCGCATCCTTCAGCGACGTGATCGCGAGCGGCAGCGGATTGAGCCCTTGCGCTTCGAGCGCGTCGATCAGCGCATCGAACACCGCGGTATTGGCGGCCTGCAGATGCGCCTTGTAGAACAGAATCGCGACGACCGGCGCGTCTTGCCGCCAACGCGCCTGCCAGTCGGCGACGATGGGGGTATCGCGCTCGGGGTGATACAACGACGCGGCCGGCAACGCGCGCGGCGGATCGGGTTCGCGCCCCCAGTCGAGCGCGCGATACGCGATGCAGCGCAAAAACGCCTCGGCGTTCTGCGGACCGCCCTCGCGCAGATAGCGCCACAGCTGCTGGCACAACTCGGCGCTCGCGGTGCTGCGCGCTAGCAGGTTCGGGTCTTCCTGCAGATCGCCGGAAAACATCGCGAGTGTTTGCTGTTTGCGCTGCGCGAGCGCGACCACCTGCTCGATGCCGTACGGCCAATACGTTTCGCCGCCGAGATGATCGACGACGACCACGCGCGCATGCTGCAACACGTCGTCCAGATAGAAATCGACCGAGGCAGGCTGACGCAGATACGTGACGTTCGCGAGCCGCACGCTCGGAAAGCCGTCGCCGAGACGCGGCACGACGCTCGCGAGCAGCGACAGCGTGGTGTCGGCGGAACTGAGCACGACGATCTCGGCGGGCTGCTGATCGATGCGGATCACGCCCTGCGTATCGTCGACGAAGCCGCCCGGCGTCGTGCGCAGCAGATGCATGCTGGTGCGCCCGTTTATGCCGTCGCGTTCGACGTCGCGCCGAGCGCCGCGTCGAACGCCTGTTGCAGCGCGTGTTGGTCGAGGTCTGCGCCGATCAGCACGAAGCGGCTCAACGCGCCGTCGCCATTTTCACCCGCTTGCCAGCGCCGGTCGAAGTAGCTGTCGAAGCGCCGGCCCACGCCCTGGATCACGAGACGCATCGCCGCGCCCTGCAGTGCCGCGAAGCCTTTGACACGGTAAATCGTGTGGGTTTCGACGAGCGTCTGCAAGGCGGCGAGCGCCGCGTCGCGCGACGGTACGGATGCCTGCACGACGACCGAATCGAATTCATCGTGGTGATGATCGGGGTCGTCGGCGGAACCGTGGTGGTCATGACGCAGGTGGATCGTCTCTTCCGACGCCGCTTCGAGGCCCAGCAGCGTATGCAGGTCGAGCCGCCCCTGCTGCGCACGCACGATCTTCACCTGCGGCGGAATCTCCGCGCGGATCGCGGCTTCGACCTCGTGCTGCCGCGACTCGTCGATCAGATCGGTCTTGTTCAGAATCACCAGATCGGCCGCCGACAACTGGTCTTCGAACAGCTCGTGCAGCGGCGACTCGTGATCGAGATTCGGATCGGCCTTGCGCTGTGCATCGACGGCGAGCGGGTTATCGGCGAACTGGCCGCTCGCGGCGGCCGGGCCGTCCACCACCGTCACCACCGCGTCGACCGTGAAGCCATTGCGGATCTGCGGCCAGTTGAACGCCTGCACGAGCGGCTTCGGCAACGCCAGGCCCGACGTTTCGATCAGCACGTGATCGAGTTCATCGCGGCGCTCCGCGAGCTTTTCCATCACCGGGAAAAATTCTTCCTGCACGGTGCAGCACAAACAACCGTTCGCGAGTTCATACAATTGCCCTTCGGTCTCGACGCCGTTTTCATCGCAACCGATGCCGCAGCCCTTGAGGATTTCGCCGTCGATGCCGAGCTCGCCGAACTCGTTGACGATCACCGCGATGCGCTTGCCGCCCGCATGCTGAAGAATGTGCCGCAGCAGCGTGGTTTTGCCGCTGCCGAGAAAGCCCGTGATGATCGTGACGGGGATCTTGCGCAATTGAGTTTGCATCGTGAGGTCCATCCCTTGGCGTTGATCGGTATGCCGGAAAGTCCGCGCGTGGGTCCGCGTCGGCTGGCGAATGGAGCACGCGCAGCAGTACCAGCGATCACCAGACACGGGGACGAACGACGGCATGGTCGCGACAACGGAAATACAGAAAGCGGAACTGAGGTCATGAACGCGCCGCCGCATCCCCGCGGCGGTCGTTCTGCTTCTTTGGGCCGGTATCCGGGCTGGCGAAAGCGCCGCTTCCCCTTCCCGGCCGAGTGGTTTCTCGTCCAGTGGTGAAATGTCCACGCGACCTTGCGCGAGGACATCGAAGCCGGCACTGCGGTGCCCGGCTATCAAGCCGGAACCGCTTTTCGCTTACCGTTGCGGGGACAGCACAGGTTAGCCGCTCCAGAGCAGGTGGCTCCCTGTTTCCCGTTTAACTGCATGCGCACGAGCGCGCACGCGAGCACCCAAAGTGCGTGCGAGTGTAGGCCCGGCGACTTGCGCAGTCAAGCAACGCACCGAGCCGGAAAGCGCCGCCGAGGCTTATCCGGCAAGGCGCCATGTGCTATCGTATGCGCGCGTTTGGTGCCCGCACATGCGCTCGCGTGTGCAGTTAAACGGGAAACAGGCAGCGCCTCGCGCGTTCAACCTGTGCTGTCCCCGCAACGGTAAGCGACCTGCGGCGCGCGATTCGATTCGCCTTCGATTCCGACGTGCCGCGCATGCGTTTTTTGATGCCACTGTCCCGCGAATCCACAAACCGGGACGGGAAGGCGAAGCGCATGAGGCCGCCAGCCCGGATACCGGCCAGACGCGGAGGCGGTGCCGCATTGCATCCGTGCATCACGTGGCGCCGCCGGCCGCCGGAATCCGCGGGGAACGGATGTGAAGGCGTAGCAGCGCGGCATCGCGCGTGCCCGGATTCGCAGTTCCGCATGACCTCTATATTCACCGCGGCGCGCGCTGTCGCACGCCGCTTCTCTTCTTCCATCACCGCATGGCGCGCGCCATCCACGCCGCGATGACGCGCGCCTGGCTGATCGGCGCCGGTCCCGGCGACGTCGAACTGATCACGCTGAAGGCCACCCGTGCGCTCGCGCAGGCCGATGTCGTGCTCGTCGACGATCTGGTGAATCCCGACGTGCTGCAGTTCGCGCGCACCGACGCGCAAGTCGTGTACGTCGGCAAACGCGGCGGCCATCCGTCGACGCCGCAAGCCGACATCGTCGCGCAAATGCTCGGGCATCTGCGCGCGGGGCGCAGCGTCGCGCGGCTCAAGGGCGGCGATCCGTTCGTGTTCGGCCGCGGCGGCGAAGAGTTGCAGGCGCTACAGGCCGCGGGTATTGAAGTCGACGTGATCAACGGCATCACGGCCGGCATCGCGGCGCCCGCGGCGCTCGGTATCGCAGTCACGCATCGTGATCACGCGCAGGGCGTCGTGTTCGTCACCGGCCACGGCGCCGGCAGTGGCGAACCGGACTGGGCCGCGCTCGCCGCGACGCGCATGACGCTGGTGATCTACATGGGCATGCGCCGGCTCGGCGAGATCGCCCGCGCATTGCTCGCGGCCGGCATGTCCGCCGACACGCCGTGCGCGGCGATCGAGTCGGCGACGCGGCCTGAGCAGCGCCATGTGCTCGCGCCGCTTCGCGAGTTCGCCGAGGCGGTGGCGCGCGCGGGGCTCGGCTCGCCGGCGATCGTCGTGATCGGCGGTGTGGCGTCGCTCGCACTGGCGCGTGATGCGGCCAAACGCGACGCCGGCGTTGCTCACGAACTGGCAGCGAGCGCGACACGACACGGACTCGGACGCGCGATCAGAACGCTGAGCGTCGGCATCGGTTGCCGCTTGCACAGCGAAGCCGCTGAGATCGAAGCCGCCGTCCGCGCAGCGCTCGGATCGAATGCCTTCGAGCAGATCCGCGCGATCGCGACGATCGACACCAAAGCCAACGAAGCCGGTCTGCTCGAATTCTGCTCACGTCATCAGCTGCCGCTGCAACTGTTCAGCCGCGAGCAGATCGCCGCGGTACCGGTCGCGTCGCCGTCGGCGGCGGCACACGCGCATCTCGGCGTCGATGGTGTGTGCGAGCCGTGCGCGCTGCTAGCGGCAACGGCGCCGGACTCCACCACAACCGCGCAAAACGCGCGTCTGATCGTACGCAAGACCGCGCACGCCGGCATCACGGTGGCGATCGCAGCGGCGAACGACGCTGCCCTTAGCGACGCGACCCCATCCCATCCCGCCTCTCAAAACCAGGACCCCCGATGAAAACCGATCCGGAATCGCATCAACGCATGACCGAACGCCGCCGCGAAGGCCACGAAAAGAAGCAGGCCGGCGCGACCGTCGAAAAAGGCCTGCTGATCGTCAACACCGGCACCGGCAAGGGCAAGAGCACGGCCGCGTTCGGCATGGCCGTGCGGGTGCTCGGCCACGGCATGCGGCTCGGCGTCGTGCAGTTCATCAAAGGCGCGCTGCATACGTCGGAGCGCGATTTCCTCGGCGCGATCGCGCAATGCGATTTCGTCACGATGGGCGACGGCTACACGTGGAACACGCAGAACCGCGAGGCCGACATGGCGACCGCGCGCAAAGGCTGGATCGAAGCGCGGCGGATGATCGAAAGCGGCGACTACCAGATGGTGATCCTCGACGAGCTGAACACCGTGCTGAAGTACGAATACCTGCCGCTCGACGAAGTGCTCGCGGTGATCAACGCGCGTGCGCCGATGTTGCACGTCGTCGTGACCGGACGCCATGCGCCGGACGCGCTGATCGAAGCCGCCGACCTCGTCACCGAAATGCGCGCGATCAAGCATCCATATCGCGAGCAAGGTGTGAAGGCGCAGCGCGGCGTGGAGTTCTGAGCGATGTCGGCGTCCCCCAACGGGGCTTGGTCCGGGGCGTCCCCCCAGGGGAGTTGCTCCGCGGCGTGCCCCGCGCTGTTCATCAGCGCGCCCGCGTCGGGACAAGGCAAAACCACGATCACCGCCGGTCTCGCGCGCTATCACCGGCGGCTCGGACGTCGCGTGCGCGTGTTCAAGACCGGACCGGATTTTCTCGATCCGATGATCCTCGCGCGCGCGAGCGGCGCGCCGGTGCTGTCGCTCGATCTGTGGATGGTCGGCGAAAGCGCATGCCGCAACCTGCTCGCGCGGGCGGCGCAAGAAGCCGATCTGATCCTGATCGAAGGCGTGATGGGCCTGTTCGACGGCACGCCGAGCAGCGCCGATCTGGCGACCACGTTCGGCGTGCCGGTGCTCGCGGTGATTTCCGCGCAGGCGATGGCGCAGACCTTCGGCGCGCTCGCATTCGGCCTTGCGCGCTTCAGACCACAACTGCCGTTCCACGGCGTGCTCGCGAATCGCGTCGGCTCCGCCCGGCACGCGCAGATGCTGCAGGAAGCGCTGCCGCCCCGGTTGCGCTGGTGCGGCCACCTCGCCGCGAGCGACGAGATCACGCTGCCCGACCGCCACCTCGGCCTACACCAGGCCGATGAAATCGACGATCTCGAAGCGCGCCTCGAACGCGCGGCGGATTCGCTCGCGTCGACCGCGCTCGCCGAACTGCCGCGCCCGGTCGATTTCGGCGTGCCCGCGCCCGAAGTGCTGCCGCGTCTGCTCGAAGGCAAGCACATCGCGATCGCGCGCGACGCCGCGTTCTCGTTCATCTATCCGGCCAACGTCGCGCTGCTCGAAGCGCTCGGCGCGCGGCTCAGCTATTTCTCGCCGCTCGCCGACGAAGCGTTGCCCGCCGGCACGCACGCGCTCTATCTGCCGGGCGGCTATCCCGAGTTGCATATGGCGACGCTCGCGGGCAACGTGAACAGCGCCGCATCGATCCGAGCGCACGTCGAGGCGGACAAACCGCTGGTCGCCGAATGCGGCGGCATGCTCTATCTGCTCGACACGCTGACCGACGCGCAAGGCACTAGCACGCCGATGCTGGGCCTGCTGCCCGGTCACGCGACGATGCAAACGCGCTTCACGTCGCTCGGCATGCAGCAGATCGACGGCGTCCACGGCACGCTGACCGGGCACACGTTCCACTACTCGAAGCTCGCGACGCCGCTAGCGCCGCAGCGCTTCGCCACGCGCGCGCACAGCGACGCGCGCGGCGAAGCGGTGTTCCGCGTGGGCCCGATTGTGGCAACCTATATGCACGCTTACTGGCCCTCCAACCCGGCTTTCACGGCCGCCCTCTTTCATGGCGAAACCTTTTGACGACTCCGAGCGCGATGCGGTCTATCGCGCGATTTACGAACGCCGCGACATGCGCCACTTCGTGCCCGATCCGGTCGATCCGGCGGTGCTGCGGCGTCTGCTCGACGCGGCGCATCACGCGCCTAGCGTCGGCTACATGCAGCCGTGGCGGATCGTGCGCATCACCGACGCGGCGCTGCGCACGGGCTTGCGCGACATCGTCGAGCGCGAACGGCTCGCCACCGCCGACGCGCTCGGCAAGCGCCGCGACGAGTTCATGAAGCTGAAGGTGGAAGGCATGCGCGAATGCGCGGAGCTGCTGGTGATCGCGTTGATGGACGGGCGCGAGCGACACGTCTTCGGCCGCCGAACGCTGCCGGAGATGGATCTCGCGTCGGTCGCGTGCGCGATCCAGAACATGTGGCTCGCCGCGCGCGCGGAAGGACTCGGGCTTGGTTGGGTGTCGCTATTCGATGTCGACGCGGTGCACCAGCTACTGGCGATGCCGGAAGGCGCGCGGCCGGTCGCGATTCTGTGCCTGGGCCACGTCGCTGCCTTCTATAGCGAGCCGATGCTCGAAACGGAGCGCTGGGCGAGCCGTCTGCCGCTCGCCGATTGCGTGTTCGAAAACCGCTGGCCGCAAGACGAGCCGGCGCAGGAATAACTGATACTCGCGGCCCCGGCGATCCGAGGCTGCGTTTTAACGCTGCAGCGGCTCCATCGAGTCGACGTTCGGCACACCGCTCGTCTTGTCGATGCTGAGCTTCACACGCCAGTCGGCCGGCGCATCGAACGGCAGCTTCGCGAGCGCGGTTTTCACGAGCAACGGCAGTGCATGCAGCGGGTCCGCGTCGCGATCCACGAACACCGCGCCGACCTTGTAGCGCTCGGCGCCGCTCGCGTAGTCGAAAAAGCGCAGCGTCAGCGCGTGCTGATACTTGCGCCCAAACAGCAGCGCGCCTGGACCGTCGCTGCCCGCGCCGCAATCGGCGGGCGCGCAATCCTCACCGCCGATGCCGATCGACGCCGGCCGCGTGCTGTACGCGATCGACAGCAGATAATGCGCGGGCTTGCCCGCCGTATCGACGAACCCGTGTTTCGCCAACTCGTCGCGCAACAGCTTTTCGACTTGAGGATGGTCGACGCTGTCGTCCTGCGGCTGCGTGCGCGCGAGCGAATAGGTCTGCTCGCCTTGCAGCGCAACGGCGCGGTCGGCGCCGTTAGCGGAGACGGTGTGCACGTCGGCGCTCAGGCCCGCGCAAGCGGCGAGGCTCGCCGCGGCCAGCGCGGCACAGAGGTGAGCGATCTTTGCCATTTTTTGTTTTCTCTCTAGTACATCGAATACATCAAAGGCGCATCAGACGCGCGGTGCGATCGATTCGTCGAGGGGCGCGTCGTCGAGCGCGGGCAGCCAGATCGTGAAGGCCGTCCCCTCGCCGGGCGCGCTGACGACTTCGACGCTGCCACCATGGCGCGTGACGACGGTTTTGACGAACGCCATGCCGAGTCCCGCCCCACCCACTTCCGGCCGCTCCGCCTCGTGAAAACGGCGAAAGCGCTCGAACAATCCCGCTTGCTGCTCCTCAGGAATGCCATAGCCCTGGTCGCGGATCGTGCACGACACGCGCGGCGCCTCGCTGCCCGCGCGCTTTGCCGCCGGCTGGCCAGTGAAGCTGCACACGATGCGCGTGTCGGGCGGACTGTACTTGACCGCGTTGTTCAGGATATTGACGAGCGCGCGTGTCATCAGCGAGCGGTCGGCGCAGATCCAGGGATCGTCGTTGGCGGCGTCGCCGGATTCCGCATGCAGCGCGATGCGCTTCGCATGCGCCTGCGGCCAGACCTCGTCGCTCGCATCGATGACGAGTTCGGTCAGACTCAGCGGCTCGAGCACATAGGCCTGCGATTCGGCGCGCGCCAGTTGCACGAAGTCGTCGGCAAGCGTGAGCGCGCGTTGCGCGTAGCGTTCGATGCGCTCCAGCACGCTGCGCGCGAGCGCAGGCTCGGTCCGCGCGCGCTCGATCTCGACCAGCGCAATGATCGACGCCTGCGGCGAGCGCATGTCGTGCGACAGCAGCCGCAGCGCGTCTTCGCGCTGACGCTCGGCCGCATGGAGCGCCGACACGTCGACGAGACCGGCGATCCAGCCGGTCGTCTCGCCCTGCGCGTTGGTGCAGGTCGCATAGCGCAGCAGATGGTCGCGCTCGTTCGCGTCGCGCACCTCGACGCCCTGCGCCATCAGCGCCGCGAACTCGCCGCGCGTCGGATCGAGAAGCGCCGGCCAGTGCGCGTGCGCGGACAGATTGCGCTCGTGGTCCGTGGCCGCGCGGGTGTCGATCGTCTTCACGAGCGTGAGGCCGCCGAGCACGCTCTGCATCGGCTGGCCTTCGGGCATCGGCGCGCCTAGCCGAGCGAAATGCGCTTTCGCCGCGTGATTCGCGATCAGCACGACGCCGGCCACGTCGCTGACTAGAATCGGCTCCGGCACGCTATCGAGGCTGTCCCACACGAAGCGCTTCATGTCCTGCACCCGTTGCGCGGCCTGCGCCATCAGCGCCATGTGCTGCGCGAGCACGTCGCCGCCGAATTCGCGGCGGCGCTTCGGCGTCTCGGGCAGCAGATGCGGCTCGTCGGCGAGACGTTGCAGTTCGCCGCGCAGATACGCCATCGTCATTTCGAGGCGTCGCCAGTTCCAGATCGGATAGACGATCACGACGCCGAGGATCGCCGGCACCGGCGAGATCCACAGCCTGCCGCCGTACAGCAGCAGCGCGCTGCCGGTCGCGGCGAGCAGTACCAGCGCGCCGGTCAGCAACAACGAGCGGCGCGGCGACAGCACGAGGAAGCCGGCGAGCAGCGCGGCGAGCGGCCCGAGCGCCGCCGCGAACACGACCCACAGCGCGACCGGCTGGATCTCGCGGCCGCTCAGCAGCGTGTCGAGCACGTTCGCGTGGATGTAGACGCCGGGCAGCGGACCGAGCTCGCCCGATACCGGTGTCGCGAAGCGGTCGTACAGACCCGACGCCGTCACGCCGATCACGACGATGCGCCCGCGCAACTGATCGGCCGGCACCTTGCCGGCGAGCACGTCGGTGAAACTGAGCTTTGGGTAGTTCGCGGCGTTCGGGCCGAACGGAATCAGGAAGCGCTCTTCGCCGCCGTCGTCGCTGCCGCGTGCGGGCTCGTTCGAGGGGCGCGGCGGCAGGCCGCCGCGCAGATGCAGCTTGCCGTGTTCGACCGCGTCGGCGACGAGCACCGTCAGTTGCGGCCAGCGCGAGCGCTCGTCGCCCTGGAAGCGCGCGACGCTGCGCACGATGCCGTCGCTGTCCACTTCGAAATTGATGTGACCGAGCCCGGCAGCAGCCTGCGCGAGCGGCGCGACGGGTTCATCGACGGTGCGCTTGCCGCTCGCATCGGGCGGCGTCAGCAGCACGGGCAGATAGGTCGAGCTCAGCGCAATTGCGTGGGCGAGCTGGACGTCGTCGACATTGGGCTCGGTGAACAGTACGTCGTAGATCACCGCGGCAGGTCTGGCCGCGGCGATCTGCTCGAGCAGCCGCGCGTGCACGCTGCGCGGCCATGGCCAGCGGCCGAGTGCGTCGATGCTCGCGTTGTCGATCTCGACGACGACGATGTCGGACAGCAGCGGCTGCTCGCGCAGCTTCAGAAACTGGTCGTACACCAGCAGATCGATGCCGGCGCCGACGCGCCCGAACGACGTCAGCAGGATCACCACGAGACCGAGACAGCCAACGCTGACCCACTCGATCAGAAAGCGCCGGCCCGCCCGCCGTCCGAGACGGGCGCGCGGATCGAGGCTCATTCGCGTAGAAGTGGCGGGCACGGGACGATGTAGTCGGGAACGGGAGGACGGACCGGCCAGCAGGCCGGCCCCGAGAATCTACCAGCGTCAGCGCGCAAGCGTAAAGGAGCGGACCGGACTGCTCTTTTCGTAGAAGCGGCCGTTGTCGAACTGCTCGGCGACGATCGTCCAGTAGTAGACGCCCGGAGGCAGATCGCTGATCACGAGTTCGCCGCCCGGCAGATCGGGGCGATCGATTACCGGATGGCTCAGTTCGGCCGTGTTCGCGAGCAGGAAGCGGAAACGGGTCGGCACGTTGCTGCGGCTGACGAACCAGCGGAACTCGTAGTCGCGGCTACCCGCGCGCTGCGCGGCCGAAGCGTCCAGCCCTAGCTGGCGGCGCTCGAACGCGTACACGTTCGGCAGGCCGTCGAGACCGTGGCTATCGGTCGACGCGACGCGCACGAAGTACGTGCCGTCGGGCAGATCGCCGAAGTCGGCATGCGGCGCGCTCACGCGCAGGTCTCGCACCAGGTCCAGTTGATCGGCGTCGCGCGAAATCTGCAGCCGATAGCCGACCGCGCGCTCGGCCGGGTCGACGTCGAACGCGACGCTCTTGCCGTCCTGCACGCGCGCCGGCCGCGCGAGCGCGGGTGCGGGCAACAGCTGGACCGGACTGCCGACCGCGCCGCCCGAGTGCGTGACGTTGCCGAAGCTTGCCTCGACCAGCTGCTCGGACGCCTGCAACGGCCTGCCTGGCGCCGGCGCGGCGCTCTGGCCATGCTGCGCGGCCGGATCGACGCCGACCGCGCCGTCGAGCACCGCCACCGCGGTGGTTTGCGTGTCGCCGTCGTAATCGACGCGGAAACGCGTGCCGCGCACCCCGGCGACGACCGAAGGCGAACGGATCTGGAAGCGATCATCGCGTCGCTTCGCATGCGTGACCTGGCTCTCGACCTCGCCGGCGCGCAGTTCAAAGACGCGATCGGCGACGCCGGTCAGCGTGACGTGCCGCAGTCTCTCGATATTGAGTTCGCCGTTCTGCGCGACCGTCACGTATGAGCCGCCGGGCAGTTCGAGCGTCGCGAACCCGTTCGCGCCGGTGCGCAAGCGATCGCCTTCGGCCAGCGTTTCACCGGTTTTCAGCGGCAGATAGGGGCTCGAGTCGAACGCGTGCTCGACCGGACCGCTGGTCGCGACCACGCGAGCCGTGTCCCGATCCTGGCGCAGCCTTCGGGACGGCAAACGCAGCACGATGCCGGCCGCCATGCGGCGCGGCGCGGGCACGTGATTGAGGCTGCTCAACAGCGCCCAGTCGGTCGGATCGGCCATGTAGCGGGCGGCGATGTCATACAGCGTGTCGCCCTCGTGCGTCGTGTACGAAGCGTAGACCGGCGACGCCTTCGCTCCGGTCTTGCCGCGCGCGGGCTGCGCATGCGCGAGCGCGCTCCAGCCGGTCGCGCCCGTTGCAATCAGACAGGCCGCGGCAAGCCACGCGGCGGCGCGGCGGCCGGGCATGGCGGCGCTGCCCGATGCCGCCCCATCCACGCAGACCGTCACGCTTCCCCCGCGTCTTCAGTGGGTTCGTCGTCGGCGGCCGGTGGGGTGTCGGCTTCGATCCGCTCGAGGCGGTAGCCATAGCCGTAGATCGGCGTGAGCCGATAACCGCGCTCGGGGCGCAGACCGAGCTTGCTGCGCAACATCGACACATGAGTATCCATCGTGCGCGACGGGATGTCCGTGGCCTGCTTCCAGATCACGTCGAGAATGTGTGCGCGCGACAACGGCCGGCTCATATGCTGGAACAGCAGCAGCGCGAGTTCGAACTCTTTCTGCGTGACGGAGACCGGGGTGCCGCGGACCACGACGTGCTTGACGCTCAGGTCGAACTCGAAGTCGCCGAATACTTCCCTCGTTGCCGGCGGCTTCAGGTAATACGCGCGCCGCAGCAGCGAACCAACCCGCGCGAGCAGCACGGCGCCCGAGACGGGCTTGACGAGATAGTCGTCGGCACCGGTATTCAGAATCGAAGTGATGTCGGTTTCGCGGCCGCGGCTCGTCATGAACAGCACCGGCAGGCGCTCGGACAGGCTTTCGCGCACCCAGCGAAGCACTTCTTCGCCGGACATGTCGGGAACATTCCAGTCGAGCACGAGCAGATCGAACGTCTGACGACGCAACTGGCGCACGAGTTCGCGCCCCGCGCCATACGCGTGACAGACGTGTCCAGCGGCGGACAGCGTTTGACATACAAGGTCGGCCTGAGCCGAATCATCATCGAGGACTGCAATTCTCATAACACCCCACAACGCAACAGCGCCTTCATGGCTGACGGCCGGTATACCGGCTGACGACCGGGATGACGGCGCAGCACCGCCGATCCGGCTTCCCAAAAAATTCCGGCTGTTACTTTCTGATTAATGGTCCCTCGCCGTACCCGCCATGACGCTGCTTTCATGAAACGGAAATTAGCGCATAAATGTAATTTCCATAGCGATTATGCAGGGCAGATCATGATAATCGAAAACCTTCTTTCTTCCCGTTTGCCGTGTACCGGCAATCCGTCGCGAAAAACCCTAATCAGAAACGGCTGACGCGCTTTTCAGGTTTTTCTGGTCTGCCAACACCAGCCGGCGCCGGAAGGAAGTGACACTGCGGACGGAAGATCCTTGCTGGAGCGGCTTTTTGACCACGCTCGCTTATCGGCTTTAAGATTCCTTTCAGGTACTCTTATTTAACAATTGCGTGTTCAGTATAAGAATAATCTCAAAAGAAATCGTTTAAACATTGTTAGATTTTGTCCCGGTCGAGTTGTCATTCGAGGCAGTCGGCTTGACTGCTTCACATTGTTGGCCGAGCGATGACGCGCCGCGAGACGGACCGTCAGCGGGTGATGCGCAGCGTTAGGGCCGCCGGCAAAAAAATGCGGCGCTGCCCCTGTCGAAGCAACGCCGCCACAAACACTACACACGCTCGCCGGGGTCTAACCGCACGAGTAACGTCAAGTTAGCCCGGGAAAAAGCCATGCTCAAGATGAAAGAACTTCCTTTGTAACCGTTGGCGAAGTAGTTATTACGCGCCGCACCAGCGCGTGCGACGCGCAAGTCTTACACAGCGCGACTTCGAAATTGGTATGAGTTGAAGTCCCCATCGACGGCAATTTACATACACAGACGCTTTGTTACAGTGCGGCCCCCATTGGCGTTGCTGCGGCGCGTCAGATTTCCCCCTTGCGTGTCTGCGTGGCCCGTCTGCGTTGCCTCGTTCGGTCGCTTGCCCGCGCGTTCAACGCGCGCCTTCGATGTCCGGCATCGGCGCGAACAGCGCGTCGAGGTCGTCGTCCGAGAACTTTGCGGCGCCGGCCGCATCTTCCGCGAGAATGCTGTCGGCGAGCCCGGCCTTGTGCTCCTGCAACGCGACGATCTTTTCCTCGATGCTGCCGGCCGCGATCAACTTGTACACGAATACCGGCTTGTCCTGTCCCAGCCGATGCGCGCGGTCGGTCGCCTGGTTCTCGGCGGCCGGGTTCCACCACGGGTCGTAGTGGATCACCGTGTCGGCGGCGGTCAGGTTCAGCCCCACGCCGCCGGCCTTCAGGCTGATCAGGAACAGCGGCACCTCGCCCTGCTGGAACCGCTCGACCGGGCTCACGCGATCGGCCGTGTCGCCCGTCAGCATGACGTACGGGATCGCGGCTTCGTCGAGCGCCTCGGCGATCAACGCGAGCATGCCGGTGAACTGCGAGAACAGCAGCACGCGGCGTCCCTCCTCGATCAGCTCGGGCAGCATCGACAGCAGCAGATCGAGCTTGGCCGAGCGCATCGCGCGCTCGCTGCCGCCCGTGGCAACGCCGTCCGCGATACCGCTGGCGGTGCGCACGAGCCGTGGATCGCAGCACACCTGGCGCAGCTTCAGCAACGCATCGAGCACGATGATGTGGCTGCGCGCGAGCCCCTGCGCGCTGACCGCCGCGCGCACCTTCTGCTGCATCGCGGTGCGCACGGTTTCGTACAGGTCGCGCTGCGCGCCTTCGAGATCGACCGGACACACGATCGTCGTCTTCGGCGGCAGCTCCTTCGCGACCTCGTCCTTGCGACGGCGCAGCATGAACGGCCGGATGCGGCGCGCGAGCAACGCGCGGCGCACGTCGTCGCCGTTCTTTTCGATCGGATTGCGCCAGCGTCGCGTGAAGTCCTTCTGGCTGCCGAGAAAGCCCGGCAGCAGAAAATCGAATTGCGACCACAGCTCGCCGAGATGATTCTCGAGCGGTGTGCCCGTCAGGCCCAGCCGATGCCGCGCCCGCAAGCCGCGAATCGCCTGGGCGGCTTTGGTGGTCGCGTTCTTCACGTACTGCGCCTCATCGAGAATCAGCAGATGATAGTCGTGCTCGGCGAGCACCTTCTGATCGCGCCACAACAGCGCATAAGTGGTCAGGATCAGCTCGGCTTCGCCGATCTGCTGGAAACGTTCCTTTCTCTGCGGCCCGTTCAGCACCAGCACTTTCAGCTCCGGCGCAAAGCGGCGCGCTTCCTCGCGCCAGTTGTGCACGAGCGTGGTCGGCACGACGATCAGCGCGGGATGCGTGAGCCGCCCCGCTTCCTTCTCGGCGAGAACGTGCGCGAGCGTCTGCACGGTTTTGCCGAGGCCCATGTCGTCGGCGAGCACGCCGGCCAGATCCTGCTCGCGCAGGAACTGCATCCAGTTCAGGCCCTGGTGCTGGTACCCGCGCAGCTCGGCCTTCAGCCCGCGCGGCACCGGCACTTCGCGCAGGCCCGGACCGGCTTGCAGACGGCGTGCGAGCTCGCGGATCGAATCGTCGCCGCTGAACTGCCAGCGGCCGGTGTCGTGCAGCGCATCGAGGCGACCCGCATCGACCGCGGGCACGCGCAGAGGCGCGCCTTCGGCAAGCGCGCCGCCGAGCGAATCGAACAGATCGACCAGCACGCGCACCACCGGCTTCAGACGATCGGCGCGCAACCGCAGGCGCTTGTTCTCCTCGGTCTTCAGCTCGATCGGCTCGTCGTCTCGAATACGCTCCAGCGCGCCAGAGAGCCAGCGCCGGTCGCGCCGGAACAGATCGGCCAGCAGCGGTTCGAGCCGCACGTTGCGCTCGCCGACGCGAATGCCCATCTCCAGATCGAACCAGCCGTCGCCGGCCTGCTGCGCGGTGCCGTCGATCGCGTCGATCTCGATCACGTTGTAGCGGAACTCGGGCGCCATCGTCACGCGCCAGCCCTTCGCGACCAGATCCGGCACCGCGTCGTTGACGAACCCGGACCACGCGTCGGTGTCGGGCAGACCGAGCATCGTGTCGGGCAACAGACGCGACGCATGCAGGTTGCGCGTCGGCACCTTTTGCAGACCGGTCTTGCGCAATTCCAGCAGACGCTTTTTCTCGGCGTCGTAGCGCCGGCGGATGTGAATCACGTCGCCGCCCGGCAGCGGCACCAGCGTCACGCTGCTGTCGGCGTTGATGCTGACACCGTCGTAGTCGAAGCTCGCGGCCGCCAGTTCTACCGCGGCGGACTTGCGCTCCGCGGCCTTCGCGGCCTTCGCGGTTTTCGCCGTTTTGATGCCCTTCCCCGCGCCGGGCAGCGCATGGCTGTTCAGCGTCAGCACCGGCACCGGTTCGACGTCGATCACCCGAATCGCGGGCGCGTCGTGGGTCGGCGGCAGCGGCAACTCGGGCGCGATCTCGCGCAGCACCGACGCGACGAGCGGCGCCTCGGCGAGCGAGATCGGCGGCATCGCGAGGTAGTCGGGCAGTTGCTGGAACGGCAGCGACAGTGGCACGACGCCCGCCTCGTTGGCGACGCCGTCCACGTACCAGACCGGCTCGGTCGGCAGCACCATGCTCGCGCGCGGCTCGGTGCGCAGTACCGGGCGCAGGCGCTCGTCGGCGAGCGGCTCCCATTCGATGCGCCCGAGGCGGTCGGCGGCGCGCGCGAGCGGCGTCGGTCCGGCCTGGCCCGGCGCGATCCCGAAGTCGAAGAACAGGCGCCCGGTCGCGATCAGCTTCTGCAGCGTTTCCGCGCCACTCGTGCCTCGCAGCACGAACTGGCCCAGGTCCTCGCGCGAGCGACCGAGCCATAGGCCGCGGAGGATCGACAGGTCTTCGTCGGACACGAAGCGCGGCTGCCTGAGCAGCGCGCCTTCGACGTCGCCCCAGCTGTCGCCGACTTCGACGATCACGCCGTCCGCGTCGCAACGCGCGCGATGCAGCACGACTTCGTGGCGCATATGAAGACGCGACCAGTTGAGCCGGTAGGCGAGCGTTTCCTTGCGCGTGGCGACGACCTTCCGGGCGGCGTCTTTTTCGGCGGCGTCGGCCGCGCGGGCGCGCGCGCGAAAACGCTCGAGCCAGCTGACCAGTTCGGGTCGCACACCTTGAGATGAAGAGGGAGACGGTGATGGCGCCGGCGGCGCGCCCGGCGCCGTAATCCGTCGCGCGATGAACACCTCCGACGTCGCCGGGTCACTGTCGTCCTCGACCTGCGTGATGTGATCCATCTCGTCGTGGTAGTCGAGTTCCGCGAGCAGCAGCGCCGCGACGTGCTTGCAATTGCGGCCGACCGGGCACGTGCATTTGCCTTCGGCCCACGGCGACCCGCCATCGGTACGAAAGCGAACCCGTGTCAGGTACGGCCGCGGCTGCGAGCCCTGCACGTCGCCCGACAGCGTGTCTCCCTGCCATTTGACGTTGCTGACCGCGCCCACCGAGCGCGCCTTGGCGACGGTGCGCTCACCGAGCCATTCCGCAATCCTTTCCCGATCGAAGAAAACTGATGACATCCGCGTGCATTCCTGTTCAAACCGGCGAAGGCAAGCGCGCGTGGACCATGACGGGGCGCCGCGCGACGCCCGGCCGATTCTGTCCAGTTGCGATTTGCCAGTGATAACCGGCCATTTTACGCGTTGGACGAAAATCGCCAGGGCGGGCGATCTGGACAGTTCGGGAGCAACCCGGTCAAGCCGCGGTTCGACCCATATTAGCGTTCGCCGCGGGCCATGCTGCCCCACACCCCGTCGCGCAGGATCAGCCCATGCAACAACGCCGCCGCCAGATGCAGCAGCACCGTCGCGAACAACGCGAACGCGAGCCACGTATGTAGCGCGCGCAGCAGCGCGAACAGCGCGACGTCGTGCGGTGCGATCGGCGGCAGATGCAGCGGACCGAACAGCGTGATCGGATAGCCGGCCGCCGATAGCATCGCCCAGCCGATCAGCGGCATCGCGAGCATCAGCCCGTACAGCACGAGGTGCGACGCATGCGCCGCGATTCGTTGCGGCTTCGACATGCGCGCGGGCAATGGCGGACTGCCGCGCATCACGCGCACCGCGAGCCGCACCAGCACGAGCAGCAGCAACGCGATGCCGAGCGGCCGATGCAGCGCGACCAACGCATCATGGGCACGCGATACCGTCGCCACCATGCCCACGCCGATAAACAGCATCGCGACGATCAGCGGCGCCATCGTCCAGTGCAGCAGCCGCGCGAGCGGACTGAAGTGAGTGCGGGTGCGCGTCATGAAGGCTCTCCGTTTGGCTGGGTTCGATGGATCTCGGGATGCAGCGCCTCCTCGCGCGTGCGGCGTTGGAACGACCGTGCGTAGGCCGCAGAGCGCGCGGCGAGCAGCGGATCGTCCGATGGCGCGATGCCGGCGGGCACGATCGTCGGATCGAAGTTGATGTCGCGGCAGGCGCCGTCCTCCTGCGACGTGGTGCGTTCGATCACGAGCGTCCCCGCGTCGACGCGCTGGCGGTCGTCGGGCCACTGCAGCGTCGCGTCGCTGATCGGGTCGCCCGGTTGCGCGACGGTCAACAGCAGATGCCAGCGCAAGGGTCCGTGTTGCAGACGCTCGTCGAGCTCGGCGGCGAGGAAGTTCTTTTCGGCCTGCTGCGCCGCGGTGATCGGCGCGTAAGGCGTGTCGGGCACGACGGCCCAGCGCACGGCGCGCGTCGTGCCGCGGGCATCGGTAAACAGAAACGCGTCGATGCCGTAGTATGCGGCGTTCGCGAGGCTCGACGACGGCGCGTGCGACTTGACCCAGCGCTGGAACGGCTGCGTCTCGGGATTGGCCGCGTAGAACGCCTTCAGCTTCGCGGGGTCCGGTTTGCCGGTCGCAGGGTCGGGCTTCGCGGCCAGCAATTGCTGATAGAACTGCGCAGGCGTATGCACCGCGAACACCGGCGTCGAGTTCATGCCGGTACGCCACTGTTCGCCATCGCGAAGCCGGAACTGCAGCGCGAGACTGCGCACCGGCGAGCTCGTATCGGGCGCGGACGGATTGCCGCCAGGCACCGCGAAGCGACCCGACACCGGCGTGCGGCCCGGCGCGAACACTGCCGCGTGCGACAGCGCCGCGCCATTGCCGTTGCTGTCGAAATAGCCGTCGACGCACAGGCCCTTGGCGTGATTGCGTCGATAGCCGGGATGCGGGCCCGCGACCGCCTCGAACGTATCGATGATGCGCGGGGCGGTCAGACGCGCGGGCGTCAGCCACCCCGCGGTGTAGGCGAAGCCGCCCGCGAGCGCGAGCGCGACCGCGCCGATCGCGGCGAGCCGGCATGGCACGCAGATCGGCCGCGGGTCGGAGCCGGCGGGGTTGGGCTTGGGTGCGAAGGGTGGTGTCACGGAAACTCCTTGCCGGATGGATCGATGATTCGATCGATGGGTCGATCGACTCATCGACCAACGTACGGGCGAACACGCCTCGCTACGGTCTATTCCATCCGGCCCTGGCGCGCACATTCAAACCCATTCGCGCGCCAGTGGCCGATGCTGCTTCAATGGGTGCCAACGGCCGGCGCTCCCGAGTTCGCGACGTGGCTCGCGGCGAGCGCCGCTTGCGCGGCGAGCGCCTGCTTGCGCTGCTCGACCTGACGTGCGAACACGGGACTGACATCGGGATACGACGCGTCGGTGATGTAGTCGAGACCGTTCTGCTGCGCCTCGATCAGTTCCTGGTACACCTGAGCGCGTGTCTTGCCCTGCGCAAACGCGCTCGACGAAGCGGCGAGAACGACGAACGACAAAGCAACGAACGAAAACTTTTTCATGATCGACTCCTTGGAGAGTTGTGCGGGTTCGCACCAGGGAGAACCACGGGTGGGCAGCGTTTATTCCTGTATTCGCGGCGTGAAAAAAACATCGCCGGCGCGGGGAATAAATGTCCCCGCCGCCGTGTTTGCCATCCGATAGCAGCAATCAAGACCGCGCATCATCATGACCTCGACTCACCGCCCCTCCGGCGCTCCGCCCTCCGAAGACGACATCCAGGCCTATGCGGACGGCACGCTGACGCCCGAGCGCGCCGCGTCGCTGCGCGACTATCTCGGCAAGCATCCGGCGGAAGCACGGCGTGTCGCCTTTTACGACCGCTTGAACGCACAGATCCAGGCCACGTTTCAGACCGCCGAGGAGCCCGCGCCTGGGCACCTCGGCGGATCGCGCCCGCTGCGCATGCGCCCGCAACCGGGTGGTCGCGTACGCCGAACGCTCGTCGCGCTCGTCGCGCTCGTCGCGCTCGCGCTGATGCTGAGCGCCATCAGCGGTTGGCTCCTGGCGACTCAGGTGTCGGCACGAGCGCTCGATAATGCCGCCGTGATGGCGCTCGCCGAAGCCACCGCACGGCCCTTTTCCTCGGCATCGCCGACGCGCGTCGATCCAGCCGCGCCGGATCTCGGCGCGATCGGCCTGCGCCTCGTCGAGCAACGCGTGCTGCGGCTCGGGCCATTGCAGCGCGCGGACGAACTCGTCTATCTGAACGGCGATCAGCAACCGGTGGTCGTGCTGTCGGCCGCGGCGCCGTTTGCGCGGGAAGAGCCGCAGTGGGCCGCGCGCCGCATCGGCGAGCTGCGGCTGTTGACGTGGACCGCGCAGCGGCAGCGTTTCGTCGTCGCGGGCAATGCGCGCACCCACGGCCTGATGCGCGCCGCCGACGTGATGAGCGCGCGCTGACGCCGGTGCACGCGGCCCTCGCGGAATAAAATGCGCTGACAGGTGTTTGCAGTTCGAACGCATCGTGCGACGGAAGCCTCCGCGACCGGCCCGGCGCGTATCGATACCGACGCGAGTGAAGCCGATGCCACCCCCACGCCCCTTGGGACCGGGAGCAACCATGGATGTCCGTGACGAGCTGATCGAGCACGTGCCGCGTCTGCGGCGCTATGCGCGGGCGCTGATCAACAATCGGGAGCTCGCCGACGACCTCGTGCAGGACACGCTCGAGCGCGCGCTCGGCCGCACCCGTCTGTTCCAGCCGGGCACCGATCTGCGCGCGTGGCTGTTCACGATCATGCACAACGTCTTCGCGAATCAGGCGCGCAAGGCGTCGGCACGCGCGGTCCACGTCGCGGTCGACGACGACAGCATCGCCGAAAGCGAGCTCGCGGTGCCGTCGGGCCAGACGCGTTCGCTCGAAATGCGCGACCTCGACTACGCGTTGCAGCGGCTGCCGGTCGAACAGCGCGAGGTGGTGCTGCTGGTCGGTCTCGAGGAGATGAGCTATGCCGATGTCGCGCTCGCGCTGAACGTTCCGATCGGCACGGTGATGTCGCGGCTCTCGCGCGGACGCGAACGGCTGCGGGCTTTGATGGCGGGCGCCCAGCCCGGTGCGAAATTACAGGTGGTGCGATGAGCGAGCCGCAAATGCCGATCGGCGAAGAAGACTTGCACGCATACGTGGACGGCACGCTGTCCGGCGAGCGGCGCGACGAGGTGGAGCGCGCGCTCGAACAGAATCCGGAGCTGGCCGCGCGCGTCAGCGATTACTTTTCGCTCAATGGTCTGCTTCACGAGCGCTACGACCGCGTGCTCAGCGAGCCCGTGCCGAAGCGTCTGCAGACCGGTGTGCCGCGCCGCGCGCGAGCGGCCGCGAACTGGCCGCGTTTTGCCGCGCAGTTCGCGGGCATGGCCGCGGCGCTCGTGCTCGGCGTGGGCATCGGCATGCACAGGAACGATCTGATTCCACCGGTTGCGATCGATCGAACCGACCCAGGGGCCGAAGCGCAAGCCGGAAATCGTCCGGTCAGCGCGGACAGCGCCGAGGGCTTCGCGCGCCAGGCGGCGCTCGCGCACGTCGTCTACATGCCGGCGATCGACCGGCCGGGCGACATGAGCGCCGATCGCGAGCAGGACTTCGTGCAATGGCTCGCGAACCGGCTCGGCACCGAGGTCCATCCGCCGATGCTGTCGAAGAGCGGATTCATGCTGTCAGGCGGCCGCCTGCTGCCCGGCGACGACGGTCCGACCGCGCAGTTCATGTATCGCGGACCGAACGGCGAGCGCGTCACGCTGTGCATCGCGCATCGTCGCGAGAACGCGAATACGACCGCGTTCAAGCTGTATCAGGCGGGGCCCGTCAACGTGTTCTATTGGGTCGACGGCGATTTTGGCTATGCGGTGTCGGGTGGGATCGATCGCAAGGAGCTGCTGCAGCTCGCGCATGATGTCTATGCGCAGTTGACGGGGGCCGCGCCCGGTTGAAGCGGATGGGTTCCGCGCCGCGGTTCGCGCATCAACGTCGTGTCCTCTCCTGCCCCGACATGGCCGTGTCATCGCGCGCGGCGCCGCGCAGTTCACGCGGCGTTGCACCGAGCAAACGCGACATCCAGTGCGCCATATGGCTCTGATGCGCAAAGCCCGTTTCGAGCGCGATCTGGCTTGCGCTGAGGCGTCCTTGCAGCAGCAGCGTTCGCGCGCGCTCGACCCTGCGCTGTACCACGTACTGATGCACGGGCACACCGAGCGTGTCGCGAAACAGCGCCTTGAAATGCGGCACGCTCAGTTGCGCCTGCGCGGCGAGCTCGTCGAGCGTCAGACGCTGATCGAGATGCGCGTCGATAAACTCGATCATACGTGCGGCCGTGCGCGGCGCGAGCGTACGCCGCCGGTTGCCCGGCATGGGTTCGACGCCGATCAGACGCACCAGCATCGCCGTACACAGACTTTCGGCGTAGAGCGGATCGGACGCATCGTCCGCTTCGAGCTCCGCGCGCAGCGCCCAGGCGAGATGCTGAAAGCGCGGATCGCGCATCTGGAAGCGCGGGCGCAGCTGCGCGTCGGCCGAGTTCAACGCGAGTTGCTCGACGGTCCGTCGCGCGAAGTCCTCGGCAAACCAGACGCTGAAAATCGTGCAGGCGGCGTCATCGTTCCACTGACCTTCGAGCCCCGCGGGGATCACGTCGGCGTCGCCGTGCGCCTGAATCCGCGTATGGCGGCGCGCATCGCACAGACAGCGCGCAGTCACCGGCGCACCAACGTGCACGCCCACGCGATGATGGCGAAACGCGGGCATCCGATGCAAACCGGCCGACACGTTGACCAGCTCCGCACCGAAGCCTTGCCAGCCAAGCGCCGTGCTCGTGCGCACGGCGATGCGCGAGCCGCTGTGCGGCGCAGGCGCGGGAATCGGGGTGACGGCGTTCATCGCTTGTCTCCTGAGTGAGCTGAATGACCGCGAGATGCCTGCATTGTGCGGCGCTTTTGGCAGGTTCGCCGGCGTGACGGAATTTCGTAGCTCGCGAACAGCCAACGCGACTCGCGCGACCTGCGCGGCATCGGCGTAAAAAATCATCCAGATCTGCGCAAAGTCATCCAGATCTGAGCGCCTCGCGAGCACCGCGTCCCTACCATCACGTCATAGCGATCCTCAAAAGGAGCACAACGTGTTCGTCATTTTCGGAGCGACCGGTCACGTGGGACACGCGAGCGCAACCGCCTTGCGTCGCGCGGGCCACCAGGTACGCGCGGTGGTGCGCGACGCCACGCAAGCCGAAGCGCTCGCGGCAATCGGCTGCGAGATCGCGATCGCCGACCTGAACGACGCACAGCTGGTCGCGCGCGCGATCGACGGCGCGCAGGCAGTGCAATGGCTCTGTCCGGTGCCGCGAGCGCATGACGATCCCGCGGCCGCCATGCGGCGCATCATCGACGCGGGCGTCGCGGCTTTGCGCTTGAGCGCGCCACCGCGGCTCCTCGCGCTGTCCGACTATGGCGCCGAGCACGCGGATGGCACCGGCATCACGACGCTGTTCCACTGCCTCGAAACGCAGTTGCGCACCGTCGCGTCGTCGCTGATCTTGTTGCGCGCCGCCGAGCACATGCAGAACTGGGCACGCGTGCTGCCGGTCGCGCTCGGCCGGGGCGCGCTGCCGAGTCTGCATGATCCGCTCGACAAGCTGTTTCCGACCGTCGCGGCGCAGGACGTCGGCGAGCTTGCCGCGCAGTTGCTGCTCGATGAAGGGCCTTCGCGCGCGACGCCACGGGTGGTCAGTATCGAAGGGAAAGAGCGGGTAAGCGCGCTCGACGTCGCGCGTACCTTGGCGGAACTGTCCGGGCGGCCGGTTATCGCCCACCGGGTGCCGCGCGACGAATGGAGTGCCGTGCTGCGCGGCGCCGGGCTCGGCGAGCGGCACGCCCAACTGATCGTCGATCTGTACGACGCGCACAACGCTGGACGCATCGACGTCGAGGCGAATATCAGCGAGCGACGCTTCGGCGCCACCACGTTGCGACAGGTGTTGAGGGCGCTGCTATCGGGCGTGGCCGGTACGGCAGCGGCGGCGCGGTGATCCGCGTGGATGTAGGGCAAGCGGACGGCGTGGCGCGGCGCGGCGCGAACAGCGTCGAAGGCGTTCAACACTGGAGAGATAGCATGCAGACCTGCCCGTTGCTTCGCGCATCGATCGACGCCAGATCAACGAAAAATGCACTGCGACGGATGCAGTGCGTAGCGTCAACACCGTCAACGCACCCGAGCTCACGCGCCGAGCGCTGGCTGCGCATAGCGATAAGGCTATCGAGCTTCATGGGCTGGCGTGCGCTTGCCAACCTGCTCGTGGCGCTTCCCAACAGCAATGACGATTTCGGCGTGTTCTAGCTTCTCAGTCATGAGCCGCGGGCGGGTCAAGCGGCGCTGACGGTGCCGGCCTGGTGGCAAGCACCGCGCCGCAAGCCGCCACCAACCCGCTTATCGAGCCGGTTTACTCGTTCTCGTCGAAATGGTGACGCGGGCGAGCCTTCTCGTACAACCCTACGCCAACGCTTACGCCGGACCACTGAGAGGTTGATACTGTCAGCGATACAGTCGGGTCACGGCCTTTTTCAACGCGATCAACCCTGAACCAGGGTTCGAGCTTCTCTGACCACAACGACGACTTTTAAGGTACAACCACGAGCTGAGGTCTTAATGCAGCGCCGCTACGTAGCCGCGCTAGCTACGATCGGTCTGCTGTGACATTCCGCCGGCAAGCTTCGGTTCGCGCCGGCGCCGGTTCAGAACAGCTGGTGCAACAGAAAACACCTTACATCGGCATCCCATCTCAAGTCGCGCCAGGTCATTCCTGTCTTTTCACCGCGCTATTACGCGTATTGCGTTCGATCGCTGTGAGCAGTAGCAGCAAAGTCAGGAAACCTGTCAACGCGAGAAGAATTCCCAGCGACGAACCGAACTGAACGTTTTTGCCCTCTGCCGCCTGAACGGCGCTTTGGGCCGCATCAATCCGCCCAATCTTGACACGGGCATACTGATCCATGGCCGCTGCGACATACCGCTCGCGGTTGTCCCATTCCCACGTAGCAGCGTGCTGCCCGGCAGCCGCAACAACGTCGGACAGTTCATCCAGGAACTGCTGTCGGTCGGCTTGGGGAATACGCTCGAGCCACGCCTTGAGCAGCGGTTGGCTTGCATTATTCTGGTTCAACAGGGCATTAAGCGGAGCGGGGATAGTTAATCCCGCGGCGCCAGCGACATCCGCCATGGCGTTGCCGTTCGCGCTGCCGATCTTCAGACCGTCATTGGCCGCCTCCGAACCCGCTATCGAAGAGAGTACCTCGCTCGCGCTGACGGGCGGATCTGTGATAACAGCTGCCGTCCTCGGAACGCCAAGCGCAAACATTAATGCGATCATCGCCAGGATGGCGCCAACTAGCGCGATGAGACATAGCACGCGCGCCATGCCCAATAGACGCTTTTCGATTCTGTCTGCGATCCCCATATGAACTCCGTCGATGTCTGTTCGACCTACCGTCGCCTTTGCCTCACGGCTTGCGCAGATAACGCTCCGAGAGCGCCTCGTACAGCGGTGGCGCAAACAAGCGCGAGACGCGACTCGCGATGAGCGCCGTGGCCATCAGCGAGATAACGAGCGCGTGCCCGTTGATCATCTCGATGACGATCACGAACGCCGTGATTGGGCTCTGGGTGACCGCCGCCAGATAGCCGACCATGCCGAGCGCGATGAGCATCGGAAGCTGGATCTGCGAGAACGCCATGTGAACCGTGTTGCCGATGCCAGCCCCGATCGCGAGCGACGGGGCGAACAGGCCTCCGGGCGCGCCTGGCAGATACGATCCCACCATCGAGACCATCTTCAGGAGCGGGTATGCCGCGCTGACATGCGCGCTGCCTTCCAGCATGCTCCGCGCTTCGGCATAGCCGCTGCCAAATGTATGGCCATTTGCGCTCACGCCGACGACCGCAATGACCAGGCCGCATAGCGCGCCGAATAGCACAGGCCGCTTCACGCGCAGTTCGAGCAGAACTTCGGGCATCCAGCGCTTCGTGTTGAGCAACAGCCAGCAGAAGCATCCCCCTAGCGCGCCCGCAAGGACACCGATCAGCACCACGGCGAGGCTGATCCATCGGGGCAATCCCGACCCGATATCGATCGTGCCGAAATATACATAGTTTCCCTGAAGCCCAAGTGAAACGACGCCAGCGAAGATGATTGCCGTGATCAGCACGCCGCTCGCGCGCTCCTCGAAGCTGCGCATGAGTTCCTCAATGGCGAACACCACGCCTGCGAGCGGAGCATTGAACGCCGCCGACAAACCGGCGGCCGCACCCGCGAGCGCGAGTCTGCGCTCCAGCACGCCCGGCCGGATCGCCAGAAAACGCCTCGGGTAAAAGCGCCTCAGGCTGAACATCAGGGCGGCGCCAACATGAATGGTCGGACCTTCGCGGCCGATGGTAAAGCCACCGAGCAGGGCCAGGAACGAGACCAGAATCTTCCCAACGAGAATACGCAGTGTGAGCAGCCGTGGCCCGAGTTCGTTCGGCCCGTGCAGCATGGCGATCACCTGGGGGATACCGCTGCCCTCGGAACCGTCAAAGAAGCGCCGTGTAAGCCACACCGTAACGGCGCCTGTTGCGGGCGCCACAATCAGAGGCAGCCAGAACCGGTCAGCCGCATAGCGAAGGAACACAGCGTAGCCGAAATCGATCAGCTTCGCGTAAAGCACCGCGACCAGGCCTACGGCGATCGCCCCCAACCAGAACACGCCATAGTGGAGCCATAACCGGTTGATGCGCTGCAGCTTTCGACGGTCCATCAGCGCGAGAATGCGCACGATCTGTTCCCCTGTTTTTCTTCTGGGTTTTTTCCGGCGACGCCCTCACCCGCTGCATTTCGCGCCGGAAGCGCGACTCAGACTTTCCGCGGTGACGGAACCTTCATATTGAACGCGATTGCGAGCCAGCACAATACGAGCCCGGAGCACGCGTAAAACACCGCGTTCGCGCCATTGTGTTTTAGAAGCCAGCCGCCAACCACGCCGCCGAGGGCAAGGCCGATCGACTGCGTGGTGTTGTACACGCCCGTGGCCGCACCCTTCCGATCGCCCGGCGCGAGCTTCGAGACGAGCGAGGGCTGCGACGCTTCGAGGATGTTAAAGCCGAGGAAATACACGAACAGCACGGCGGGCACGATAACGAGTGTATGTTGGAGCGAGCCAAGCAATAGCTGGCCAATGAGGATCAGACCGACTGCAGAAACGACCACGGCCTTCATTTTCCCCCGCTTCTCCGCGGCAATGATGGCCGGCACCATCATGACGAATGCAATACCCATGACCGGCAGATAGACCTTCCAGTGCAACGAGACCGGCAGCCCTGCGTCGACGAGCAGGCGAGGCACCACAAGGAACAGCGCCGTTTGCGTGGCGTGCAGTACGAGCACGCCGAAGTTCAGGCGCAGCAGCTCGACGTTGTGGAGCACTTCGGCAAATGGCGCCCGCAAGTGGACGGGCCGGTTCGGCGAATCCGGCACGACCCAGATCACCACGCCCACCGCGAGAATCGAGAGCGCGCCGACCAGCGAGAACAGGCCGCTCATCCCGAGCCAGTGGAACACCAGAGGCGCACCCACGATCGCCACCGCAAAAGAAATGCCGATCGAGGCACCCACCATCGCCATTGCTTTTGTGCGGTGCTGCTCGGTAGTGAGGTCGGCAATAAAAGCGAGCACCGCGGAGGAAACGGCGCCCATTCCCTGGATCACGCGACCGACGATTATCCACACAATATCGTGCGCCCCCGCGGCGACGAAGCTGCCGATCGCAAATATTACGAGACCCGTCGCGATAACTGGCTTGCGGCCAACCTTGTCGGAAACCCAGCCGTAAAAGATATAGAAAAGCGATTGAGTGACGCCGTACGCCCCCAGCGCGATGCCGACCAGCAGGAGATTGTCGCCGCCGGGAATGGTTTTCGCATACACCGAAAACACCGGCATGATCATGAAGAGACCGAGCATGCGCAGTGCAAAGATCGCTGCGAGCGACAGCGTCGCTCGCAGCTCGAGCGCACTCATGCGCGAGCGGGAAGTGGCCGATGTGGAAGTTGCGCTCATATCGTGTAATCAAAAAAAAACCCAGCAGTCGCTGGGTGAAGATAGCTGCCGATGCTGCAGTCGGACGTGCTTGACCGGCAAGCTGAGGACACGTCGAAGTCACGCGATTCCGCGGCGCACCCGCTGAAAGCCTGGCGCAATATTATGGCACGACATGACATTTGTCGGAATTTAGACGCGAAAACTTAAACGAAACTTAAAACCCGGCCCGTGAGCCCTCGCTCGCGTCGCGCGCGGCACCGCCGCCGGCGTGCTGCTTGAGACCCTGGTGATCTGGGACCGCGCGCTCTTTTATGCGGCCTTCAACGATCCCCAGACGGTCATTGGAACCCTGAGCGCCGCGAGGGCTCCCGCTCCCGGAAGCGGTTCGGATGCGGCCAGACCTCTCGTCCTACGGCCGCACGACGAAGGGCACGCGCGATTTACCGCTCGCGCAGATTACGTCGGATCGCAATCATCTAGCTTCGCGACATGTCGAGAATTATTGGTCCGATGCGGCAGGTCGCTAATAAATGATGCGTCGGCGCCGGGTTCGATGCGCGTGGCGACGATGATCCTTTGAACGTCAGGTCGCATCTGCAGACTTATCGCGTCTATCCCCTGGAACGCCCTTGCGCTGACAACGGCATCGGCGCTGTCTCGCGATAACGAAGACATGCGCCTGCGTCGCAGCGCTCCAACGGTCTAAATACCCCAGAGAATATCGTCGCCATGGCGATGGGCCTCGCGCATCATGTCGAGCAATGGCCAGGCGCGATGTTCGACGGTCGCGGCCGCACTGTTTGAACTATGGTCGTTCGGCACGTGATGGAGGACGTTGAGGGCTAATTCAGTGCGTGCCTGATCTTCGATAGCGCGTTCAAGTCGCGTTATCACCGTACCCAGTTCGTCGTGGCTGATGACGCCACGAGTGGCGACTTGCTTACCAATGGCTGCGAGGAGATATTCCGCGAGGTTCCGCAGCATGACGACGTCCGGAGTTGAACGGCACTTGAACGTAGCAAGCATACAGACCTCTCCGCGAAGGACAACTGTGCCGTTGCGACGGCCGCCGAGACGGCCGCCTGATGCAATCGACGCTTATAACCAGCAACGAGGCTTGCGCGAATCCCGATATCCAAAGTGGAGGCCAATGTAGCACATTGTGCTATATAAAGATCAGATGCGGGGACCATACCCTACCGGCGAACAGGCAGGACGACATGAATCTAACTCGCGGGCAGCGCTCATTAGCTGCGCACGACGCTCGTTGTTGTGGCATAAGCGGAGGCAATAAATGCCATGATCGACTGCTCTTTGGGGGCGTGATGCCCCTTCAGAATAAGCTAACGCTAAATTGTCCCTCTGTACCGCCAGGGACGCTTTGGCATCGCGGACAGATTCATCGTGCGCTCGCGGACGAGGCGGGATGCTCGGCAGGCTTCGAAGCCATTTGTGCGGTTTGTGCGTGCTGAGGAATGGCGTCCAGGTCGACCCAGCCATACCGCACGCTCGCCACCGCCTGCCGGAGGACGTCATTTGCCTGATAGTACTGGTGATGAGAGATCAGCCTCGCAGCGTCATTGACGTCCGCGATCACCAGTTTTAGCGGAACGAGTTCCATGGTGTAGGCAACGTTGATATTCGCGACCTTCAGGGCGTTGAGCGCCTGATCCCGCTGACCTTGCTTGATGTGCTCATTCGCGGATGCCACCGCTTTGGATTTCTCGGAAGACTGGGCGAGATTGTCGGTGATAGTTACGTCAGCGCCAACTGGAAGCCACATCAGTTCCTGCGAAGCGCGAGCGACGTCCGCTTGGACATGCGGCGCGCTGGAAGCCGTGGGCGGAAGTTTCAAGACTTTTTCAGCCTTGGTAAAAGCAGTATTGTCAGCCTGCGCTTCCTGCAGTGATTTCTGGGCGGCTTTTACAAGCGTGGCGGCCTCCGAACCGTTACCGTTGAAGATTGCGAGTCGCGCAAGTTCGATCTGCTGGAAGGCCTCGTTTCCTTTCCCCGAGACTTTGCCCATGTCCGACGCGACGGCCCGCGGGGACTCGGCGGCCTGCACGGTCGCACCACAATAGGCGGCGGAGAGCAACGCGCACGTGACAGCGATAACCTGATGCCTTTTCATGGTTCATTCTCCTCAGCGAGTGTCCAGTTCCAGACGTCCCATGCGGCCTTGCGCGCTCACATCGGCGGCGCATATGGCATGCGAGACTTTCACAGGGCTTGAACTTCGAACAGTTGACGCTTTAAAGCTAGGCCTTGGTGCTTAAAGGACGCTTAAGAAGGAGCCATCCGGACGCAAGGCGGCAGCACTGGGTAGTGCGAAGAACCGGACCTCGCCAGTTAGCGTTCGCATCACGGCTCGACATATGACCTGGCCGGCCGTGTGTTCAGGGACAAACCCGCCCCCCAGAATCTTGATGTGCCCCGCTACATGTTTGCGTCTTCCCACTACCGTTACTATCGGGAAAGATGAACAAGGCGAGGCATAGTCAGGCATGAGCCCGTACAACCTTCTTACTTGCAGCGCATCGCGTTCCAACCACCGCACGCGTCCGAGGCGCCGAGTCCGACTGTCGTGGAGGGCGAACAAAGAGAGTGTGCACGCTGGCCGCCTCTGCTGCGGTGGTCTGCCGTGCTCGACAACGGTGGGGTATGCATGAAGAGGGCGCTCATTCTGCCCTTCGCTTCCGGTTAGACAAGTCTTGCTCGATCCCCGCTCATTACATGAGCGCGACTCCCTGACCAGATCTCACCGTTGGAAGTCTGGCTTGCAGTTCAGGCAGGTACTCGGGTAGTCCCTTCAAGCGCCCCGCTAACGGATAGAGCTTCCGTTGACTCCTCCTTCGCTGAACGATGGCGTTGCCAGTCAACTCGTCGCGTCCATTCGCTCCATCATTGCTCGCGTCTGCTCGACGCCCAACGCGCAGCGCATTGCGAGCCTCATCACGATCACGCTCCAGAGCGCCACTAGAAGAATGTCCCAACCGAATCCGATCACACCGAGTCCGCCACCGATGCCGCCGAGCCAAGACAATAACCAGATGCCCCCAAACCATGGCAACAGCCACGCAATGTTGTTCCAGCCGAAGTCTTTCGCAGCTTTGCGCAAGACGATGTGGTAATACGCCGCGTAGAGTACGAAACCGATCGCCACCAGCGCAAACAGAAAGGTGTTCGTTGCAAAGCCAGTCCAATATATTACGAGGTTGCTGCAGATAAATGCGACTGGCGCCAGCACGGGCGCGGCCCACATGCGAAATGGACGATGCAGTTCCGGAAGGTTACGGCGCAACACCAGCAACGCGACCGGACCAAGACCATATGTCAGCACCGTAACCGACGTAATGTAGTCGACCATCTTCTGCCATGCAGGAAACGGCAGCAGGAAAATGGTGCCAACCACCCACATCACGAGAACCGCCAGCCATGGCACCTTGTTGCGGTTCAGCTTTGTCAGCATGCGGGGACCTGCCTCCATTTCGCCCGTAGCAAAGAGGACGCGCGATCCGCCGGTTACATACATCAGCCCCGTGCCGCCGGGCGATATATAGGCGTCGATATATAGAAGCGTCGCCATCCAGCCGAGCCCGAGCGTCGCGGCAAGTCCAGCGAACGGTCCCATTTCCCCCTTGAAGCTGAGGTGTGCCCATCCGTGCGTGAGATCGACCGGCGACAGCGCCCAGATAAAGGCCACTTGCAACATGATGTAAACCACTGCAGCGAGCACGACCGAGCCAATCACGGCTAGCGGAATGTCGCGATGTGGATTGGCCGTTTCGCCACCGAGGTCGATCGCAGTACGGAAGCCCAAATAGCTGAAAACGATACCTGCTGCGGGAAGTGCCGTGAACATGCCGGAGAGCTTGTAGGTGTCAGGCGCCGCACGCACGACATCCCAGTGGGTGCTCGCTGCCATCAAGCCGACGATGGTCAGTATCGGCACCAGAATTTTCCACCACGTAATGGTTGAATTGACGTTGAGCAGCCATCTGATCACCATCAGATTCAGCAGCGCGGTGATTCCGAGCAAACCGGCGCACACGAAGAAGCCCGCCAAACTCAGCACCCCGGCGGAGCCAGGACGGATTAGCCATGGCAGATAGTTGCTTGCATAAGTGACGATTGCTTCGGCTTCGACTGCAGGCACCGGGACATAGGCGAGGAAGAGCAGCCAGCACCATAGCCTTCCAAGTCCGTCGCCATGGCTCGCGTGGCTCATATGAACCAGCGCCCCACTACGAGGAAAAACGGCGGCAAGCTCCGCAAAACATAGCGCAATCAGCATGATGATGACAGCGCCAAGCGCCCAACTGCCTATGCTCAACGGACCGGCTATTCTCGATGCATGGTAGGCGCCGAACAGCCACCCTGAACCAATCATGCTAGTGGTGCTTGCGAACAGCAACCCCACTATCCCAGCATCGCGACGCAGTTTGCCCGATAGCGTCAGGTCGGAAATCGTGCTCATTTCTGGTCTCCTTGCGCCTGCCCCGAAGTTCGGTTTTTGAACCGGCGTTGCGCGAAAGAGGCGGTGCGCATCCGCGCACCGTCATACATGAACGGCTCACCCTGAACGCTTCGACCGTAAAGACGGCGATAAAATCCCCGCCGTGAACCGAAGCGACAATTAAAGGGCTTGGAAATGCCTGTGCGCTTCGACGAGCGTTAGTTCACACTGTGCCATTTCAGATTCGTGGCATGGCTTCATGCGATTCAAGCATCGTCGAGCATGCGCCAATCGCTCGCACTGGCCCCGGCCAGAGTACGCACACGAGCTTCGTCGCGCGCAAGTTCTTGCGCGGATCCGGAAAAAACGACCCGACCATCGTCGAGCACGCAAGCCGCGTCGGCAATCTCGACAGCCGCTCGAACGTTCTGCTCAACCAGAAGCACCGACATGCCTTCGGCGCGCATTCTGACGATAACTTCAAACACTTCCTGCACCATCAACGGTGCGAGACCTTGAGACGGCTCATCGAGAAGCAGTACGCGTGGGTTGAGCAGCAGGCCGCGTGCGATCGCGAGCATTTCCTGCTCCCCTCCGGAGAGTTGCCGGCCCTTGCTGTTCCGACGCTCGCGTAACCGGGGAAAAAGCTCAAACACACGTGCGATCGTCCAAGGACCGGTGCGCCCGTTGGGCACAAGCAGATTTTCTTCCACGCTGAGACCCGCGAATATGCGCCTCCCCTCCGGCACATATCCGACACCGAGCGACGCGACCCGGTCTGGCGGCCAGCCGGTCGTTTCGCGGCCTAGAATGTTCACCCTTCCCGCGCGTGGCCGGGTCAATCCCATCAGGCTTCGCATGGTTGTCGTCTTGCCGGCGCCGTTGCGCCCTACCAGGGCGACAATCTGGCCGTCGTCAACGTCCACCGATACGTCATGCAGAATGTGGCTCTTGCCATACCAGGTCTGCAGTCCCTCGGCAACCAGGGCACTCATTTTGCTGTTCCCAGATAGGCTGCTTGCACGGCTTGATTGCCGGTGATTTCTTCGGGCGTTCCTTCTGCCAGAATCCTGCCTTCGGCGAGCACCATGATGCGCTGTGCCAGCTGGAAGATGACGCGCATGTCGTGCTCGATCAGAATCATCGTCAGCGATCGATCGCGGTGCAGGCGTCGTATCAGTTGCGTCACGTCGTAGGTTTCCTGATCTCCCATCCCCGCGGTCGGTTCGTCGAGGAGCAGGAGCCTGGGTTCGAGTGCGAGCGACATGATGATTTCCGTGGCTCGCTGGTCGCCAAGCGACAGCTCACCCACCAACCGGCGCGCACGCTGCTCGAGTCCGCCGAGCACGAGCAATTCTTCCAGCCGCTGGTTGACGGTCGTGCGCGCCGCCCTCGAGAGCCACGGCGAGAGCCTGTGCCCGGCCCGAAGTTCGACCGGAATCCGCAGATTATCGCGAACGGACAACTCAGGAAAAACTTCCGTAATCTGGAAAGTCCGCGCCATTCCCATGGCAACGCGGCGATGAGGCGCAAGCCGGGTCACGTCGCGTCCGTCGAACACGATACGCCCCGACGTAGGCGGAAAGAACCCACTGATCAGGTTGAAGAACGTCGTCTTTCCTGCACCGTTAGGCCCAATTACCGCGCGAAGCTCACCGGCTTCCACAGTCAGGCAAACATCGCTAACCGCGCGAAGATTGCCGAACCGGTGAGATACGTGATCGACTACGAGCAGGCTCATGAACGCACCCCGCCCGTCCGGATGCCCAGCACGCCACGGGGAAAGAACAGAACGACGAGGATGAACAGCAGGCCGATAAACGACATCCAGTTCTCAGTCCGTGTGGAGATGTAATCCTGAACCAGCACGAAGACGGCCGCGCCGATCAGCGGTCCCCACAACGAGCGCATTCCCCCCAGCACGGCCATGATCACAAAATCGCCTGACTGGTCCCACCGCAGATCATGCGGATCGGCGAAGTTATTGAGCAGCGCGTACAAGGTACCGGCAAAACTCACGAAAAAGCAGGAGATCACGAACGACAGCCAGATATGCTGCTCCACCGGCAGCCCGAGGAAGCGCGCCCGCTTTTCGTTCTCGCGTATCGCCAGAAGCGTACGGCCAAACGGAGAGCGCAACAGCGCAGTCATGACGCCAACCGACACGGCAAAGCAAAGCAAAACGAAATAGTAAAACACGGTGCTGTTGCCAAGAATGTCGATTCTCTGCTGGCCAAAGTGGAGAGGCATGCGATGCCATCCGGAGAGTCCATCGTCGCCGCCAGTCACGGCGTTCCAGCGAAAGGCGACGAAGTAGAACACCTGGCCGAATGCGATCGTCGCCATCGCGAAATAGACGCCCCGAAGCCTGACAATCAGCGCGCCGATGAGCGCCGCCGCCAGCGTGCCGGCCGCGACCCCAATGACGATACCAAGCGGCGTATTCGGCACCAGATAACGGATCGTCATACCAACGCCATACGCGCCGAGACCAAAATATGCCGCGTGACCGAACGACAACACGCCAGTAAAACCGAGTAGAAAATTGAGCGCCATCGCCGCCAATGCCATTACTACTACGCGTGTACCAAGTGCCGTATAGCCGCCGAGCCAGGTGATCCAGTACGGCATGGCAGCGAGCGCCAGCCAGACCGCCGCATTCCCCGCGAGTTGCAGTGATGATCTCACTGGACCCTCCCTTCCTCACCCAGCAGTCCGCGCGGACGTACGAGCAGCACTAGCCCCATCAGGACGTAAATCACCGCTTCGGTCGCGGACGGGAAAAAGACAGAAGTCAGGCCAGAAGCGACGCCAATGAGAATGCCGCCGAGCAGCGTACCCGGCAGGCTGCCCAGTCCCCCGACGATGATCGCAACGAAACTCGGCATGATGAGCGAATCACCGATGGTCGGTTGCAGTCCGAGCATGCCGGCTGCCAGTACGCCAGCCAGCCCCGCGAGAAAGATGCCGAGGCCGAAATTCATGCTGCGAAGCCACCGTACATTCACGCCCAGTGTCGCGACCGTTTCGAGGTCTCCGACACCAGCGCGGATACGAATGCCGGATCGAGTGAACTTCAGGAACATGAAGAGCGCCGCCACGACGATCACAACCAGTACGACCATGAACACACGATAGCCCGTTAGAAAGAAGAACGAGGACGTCAATGGCTGGTTCAGCGCGTCCGGAATCTGGTATGGCAATGTCTGAGGCCCCCAGATATAGCGGCTACCGTCCTGCAGCAGAAACGCGAGCCCGAACGTGAGCAGCAGACTGTATAGGGGATCTCTTCCATACAGCGGGCGAATCAGTACCCGCTCGATCAGCAGTCCGATAGCAGCCGTCAGCAAGGGTGCAATAACAAGCGCCGCCCAAAAGCCGACATACGGCATGATCGTGTAGGCGAGGTAAGCGCCAATTGCCAGGAATCCGCCGTGCGCGAAGTTGATGACACCGCTCAGATTCAGGATCAGCGACAGGCCAAGCGCCATTAGCGCGTAAAACGCGCCAATGACGATACCGTTGAATACGTTGAACAGGATCAGTTGCGTCATACCGTTACCTGTGCTGCCGACGTCCGCTTCCGATGTCCCGGCTCATCGGTCGCGCGGCAGTTGCGGCAGCGCGACGTCATTAGGCACTCAGCCCCCTGTCTGGCTTCCCGAACCGGTCATGCCCATGTGAGATGGCAGCCGGTTTCGCTGACCGGCAGCGCCGCGTCGATGCCCTTTACCAGCTGATCGACGTGGAATAGATCATCAGGTCTAGGTCCCTGCGCTACCGCATGTCCCACATAGAGATCCGGCATGAGCTGATGGTTGCCGGCCCGATAGAACGGTGTGTCCGGCATCAGCCCTACGTCCGGCGGCAACTTGAAGCCTTCGAGCGCCCGCGCCAGTTTCACTGCGTCAAGCGTCTTCTCCTGATTAGCGACGAGTGCAACGCTATTGACAGCGACGTGCCCGAACCAGTGTCTGGCAGTCGGCACTCTCCCGGCCTTCTTACGGATGCCGGCCACGTACTCCGCTACGTGGGGTACGTTGGGCTGGTCCCAGTACCATTCGAATACCCACGTACCGATTCGCGCATCCGGCGGCAAGCCCTCGAGCACCTCCAGTTCCTGCTGCGCCCCGGCGATGTGGAAACGCTTGTTAAGGCCGAACTGCACCGCCTGCTTAAGCGAATTGACAGCATCCTGACCTGCGGTAAGAAACAGGATGACGTCAGGATCGGCAGCCTGCGCCTTGATCAAATATGACGAATAGTCGGTGGTGCCAAGCGGCGCCAACGCGGCTCCAGCCTCCACCCCTCCGAACTTCTTCAGGCTCGCCTCGAAGCCGAGTTGCAAGGTGTGGCCAAATGCGTAATCGGGGGTGATGAAAAACCATTTTTTTCCGTACCGGTCGAACAGGACCTTCGATACCGAGTTGGTTTCCATCCTCGTCGTATTGCAGACCCGAAAGACGTTCCAGTGACAATCTGTACCGGTCACGGCGTCGGTATGCCCACCCGTCACAATATGCAGTGTTTTCAATTCGTTCGAAACCTGCCCGATCGCAAGCGCCATAGCCGAGTTGACGTTGCCAAGCAGGAAGTCCACCTTGTCACGTTCGATCAGCTTGCGCGCCTTCTGTACAGCAGCGCCAGTATCCGCGCTGGTGGAATCCTCCACGATGAGCTGAACCGGACGACCCAATATGCCCCCGCGCGCATTGATCTGATCGATCGCGTATTCGCAACCCATTTGCTCGTTCTTGCCGAGTTCGGCGTACGTACCTGTCAACGGGTCGTCGAGCCCGAATTTGATTGGAACCTCTCCGCGCGCCTTGATGATGAAGGGTGCGCCGATCTGCGCAATTCCGGCTGCGGCAGCAGCCTTCAGTACGAGCCGGCGATGCCGTCGGCCCGCGGTCGATAGTCTTCCCATTTCGGTCTCCCACAGAATGGACACGTCCGAGCAATGCTCGCGCTCTCCTCCTGGGAAAGCTGGTTCCGATTTCTACGCTTCGGATTTCCAACGCATATCAAATGTTAGTGCACGATATGACATAATTCCATGAGATGTAACGAAACATCTGAGTGCCAGCCGGTCTATCGCGGTGATTCAACGCACACCGGCGCGGTGCGCGGGTAAAGCGCTTCAGTAAATGTCCCGGGATGCGCATGAAAGAGACTCGGGAAAACCTCCACTCTGAAGAACCCTTCCTCCATTGAGGCATCTGGAACAACTCCGATGCTCGCGCCGGGTGTTGGGAGATCTGGCAGCATCGTCGGCAGTGGTCGCGCTCGCAACCGATCCGGTTGTCAAAGATTGCGCCAACGCGGCGTACACGCCGTCACGTAATGCGTTTGGGCTGGCAATCAGCGCGGTCGCCATCAGCGAATGACCAGTGCGTCCCTATTGATCATCGCGATGACAATCACGAAGGCCTTGCCAACCCGGAGATGACGCTGATCAGCAGCACCGCGACGGCAAGTAGACCGGGCATGTAATTGCCTACTTCGATTGCGCCGAAGTAGTTGTAGCTGCCCTGCAGACTGAGCATGCAAACTGAGCGAAACGACCCCGGGGAGAACGATGGCCGTAATGATCACGCCGCTCATGCGTGCCTCGAAGCTGCGGGTCAATTCGTTGATGGCAAAGACCGCGTTCACAAGCGGCGCATTGAACGCCGCCGACAGGCCTGTGGGGGCGCCGGCGAACGCGAGCCTGTGCTCGAGATCGACGCCGCGGATGGTCCGAAGTCGCGCGGGATGGAAGTGCCGCAGGTTAAGCATCAGCGATGCGCCGACGTGGATCGTCGTCCCTCCGCGGCCGATGGATGATGCCGCCGAAAATGGGCAGGAATGACGCCACGATCTTGCCGATCAGGATCCCGAAAGCGGCGGCGCAAGTCTGCCGCGACCATACAGCGTGGCGATCACCTGAGGATTGCCGCTGCCTTCCGCGCCGGGAATGAACCGGCTTGTGATCCAAACTCCGGCTGCGCCGATAGCCGGCGTGAGCAGCAGAGGCAGCCATCAGTAGACGGTGGTAGTACGCCGTAATATGTCACGATCTGCGTCAATCAGATGCGCTTCCAGCACTGCGACGAGAGCGGTGACCAACGGGCTCACCCAGAAGATTCCATAGTGGAACCAAAGCCGCCGAACATGTTGCAGCGTTCTTCTGTTCAGGACGCGGAAGAAAGTGGCAGACGGTTTCAACGTCAGATATGGATCAACGCAAAAAAAGCCCAGCCGTGAAGCTGGGCGGAGGGGAATCGCCTTCTGTCGCCTGAAAACGAGTGGGCTTGCTGCCGGACCATACGCCATAACATGCAATATCGGCACGCCAGGTCCCACACCACTATCCCGTAGGATAAGCACGTTGTGACATTTATTCAAGCGACTCCTTCACCTTTTTCGTAAAACCAGGAAGGGGGAACACGGCAGGAGTTCATTCAGATGACCTTCGCGAGATAACGGCGGCTGCTCCGATGGCGGCATCGCCTGGGAAAATACGGAGGCACACCACGCAAACGCCACATAGACTTCAAGACGTCGCTTCCCTCGACGTACCGTCCTGCTCCACGTCGTCACTTTTCTGGAAGACAGAATGAAAAAATGCACGATCCGGCTCACGTTCGTGATGCTCGCGCTGCTCGCCGGATGTCATTCGGAAACGAAAACGCCGCAAACGGTCACATCGAGCGGCCAGGCTGCCAATGCGTCGGCGCTCAGTACCGGTCCCTCGACGATCGACGAACTGAACAATCCCAACAGTCCGCTTGCAAAGCGAAGCATCTATTTCGATTTCGACAGCTATACGGTCAGGGATGACTATCAGGCGCTACTCCAGGCACATGCGGACTATCTGCGCCGGCATCCGTCCCAGCATGTGCTGATACAGGGCAACACCGACGAGCGCGGCACCACCGAATACAATCTCGCCCTGGGCGAGCGGCGCTCGCAGGCCGTCATGCGTGAGCTGGAAACGCTTGGCGTGCCCGGGACGCAACTGGAAGCCGTCAGCCTGGGCAAGGAAAAACCGGTGGCGCTGGGGCACGACGAGGCGTCGTGGTCGCAGAATCGCCGCGCCGACCTGGTGTACCGCTAATTGCGCAGCGCACGACGCGCGGACCAGTTCAAAGCCCGAAGTACCAGAGCCGCACGTCCTCTTCCTCCGACCATATCTGCACGTCCAGCATCTCGTCGAATTCGACCGGCTCGCCCCGGTACATGCAGCAGAACCCGCGCTCGGTGCGATACACGATCACCCACTCGCGCGGGTCGGGGGTTGCGTCGGGCGAACGGTCTTCCCGTGTGCTCCCGGCATCCGCAAGGTGCGCTGCGGCCTTGAGCCGCTCGCGCAACGTCCGCCACTCAGTTTTCAGCTTCACGGTCGCTCACCTTGAGACCCCTGCCGTGCACGGCATACGAAGCGTCGTTGACGCGCACGGATTGCGTCGACGTGGCGGTCCTTGCGCGAGCCCGGGGCTGGAAAATATCGATACTGCGCGCGACGGCGTCCGCAATATGCTCCTTCGCAATCACGCCGGACACGTCGAACGCGCCATCGACAGCGGTATCGACGAGGACCACCGCCATCACCGCGCGGCGCTGCCGGAGTTCGCTGATCACTTCGAACGCCGCATCGGATCGCTTCACGACGATGAAGTTGCGATGCGCGAGCTGCCCGATCGTGACCGTCGGATTGTCATGGCTGACCGCGCGGCGCAGGCCGGTGTTGATGCGCAGCACGCCGTACAGCATGCCTGCCTTCGTGACGACGATGTGCCGGAACGGCGCGACGCCCATGCGATCGAGGAGATCGCGAAACGGCACGTCCGCGTCGAGCACCAGTATGTCGGCCTCCATGATCGCCGCCGCGTTCTGCACGAGAAACATATTGGCGTGCAACGCATCCGGAATGACATGACCGCGCCTGACGAGTTTCATCGTGTAGATCGTCTCGCGCGAGAGGAGCCGGCGGGTGCCGATGCTGAACGCAACCGCAAGTATCATCGGCAGCACGATGTCGTAATCGCGCGTCATTTCGAAGATCATCGCCACTGCCGTCATCGCGGCACCCGTGCCGCCCGCGACCACCGCCCCCATGCCGACCATCGCGAATGCAGGCACGCTGACCGGAGCGGCCGGCACCAGCAGATGGAACAGGGACGCCAGCGCGGCGCCCAACGTCGCGCCGATGAACAGCGACGGCGAGAACACGCCGCCCGACGAGCCGGAGCCGAGGCTAACCGACGTCGCGGCGATCTTGCACAGCGCAAGCAGCAGCAGGAACAGGCCACCTTGCAACTGTTCATTGAGCGTCGCCTGGATCGTTGCGTAGCCCACGCCTTCCACGTAGTAGTGGCCTGCGTAGCGCATCAGCAGATACATCATTGCGCCGACGAACAGCATGCCGAGCGCGTGGCGCGCAAAACGCCCCGGAACGCGCTCGAAGGCGTCCTCCGCCCAGTGCAATACGCGAATCAGCAACGCGGCCGCCACGCCGGCCACGACCCCGAGCAGCGCGTAAAGCAGCAGCGTGAAGCCGCTCGCGAGATGGTTATCGAGCGCTCCGAGCTGAGGGGGAACCAGGAAAGCCGCTGCTCCGCCAAAGAACAGCCGTCCCACGAACGTGGCGGTGCCCGTTGCCAGTGCGACGGGCAGAAAAGTCCCCACGCTGATTTCCGGCATCATCAGCTCGGTCGCGAACAGTACGCCGCCGATCGGCGTATTGAACGTCGCGGCAATGCCGGCCCCCGCGCCGCTCGCAACGAGAATGATCCGCTGACTGGCGGGCATCCGCAGCCACTGACCCAGCGTCGAGCCCAGTGCCGAACCGATCTGGATGATCGGACCTTCCCGGCCCACCGCCGCACCGGTGCCGATCGCGATCGCCGATGCGAGCGACTTGACGACCGCCACGACCGGACGGATCACGCCGCCCCCGAAATAGATCGCGTCCATCACTTCTGGCACGCCATGCCCTTTTGCTTCCGGTGCAAAGCGGCTTACCAGCCACGTGACCGCGAAGCCGCCTGCTACCGGCACGAGAATCACCCATGCGCCCCACGGCGACGGCGGGGTAAACTGGCTCGCGTCGTAGAGCGGCGAAAGGCGTCCGAGAAACGCCGCATTATGGATAGTGCCGATCAGCAACCTGAACACGACCGCGCCAAAACCGGTCACGATCCCGAGGCAGAACCCCAGCATGCTCATGCGATAGAGGTCGAGCGGCTTCGCGACTTCTTGGGCGTTTTCAGGAGGCGCCGAATCTCCTTCCTTGCCGTCGAGCTTCGTGGGGGCCATATCCCGCCTCTCCTCGCATGACAACACCGCGTCACCGTTCGGCGCGGGAGCCTCGAGCGGTCCCATGCACGCAATACAAGGTCCACGCAGAAAGAAGCCGAGCGGTCTTGGGGGGGATGATCGAACATCGCACCGCCCGCCTGAATCGGTCGGTGCGACCGGGTAGACAGGCCTCGGCAATCATGTCATGCCGTGCCATGCACTATAGTCCTATCAACGCGTGTTCACCAACCTTGATGGTCGTGGCGATACGGAACACCCAACGCTCACTGCATCTCGATCCGGCGCGGGCACGCAATCCATCTGATACGATTTTGCGCTGTCACCCCGTCACGCCGCATTGCCGGTGCGCTTTGCGATAGAGCAACAGGATTTCAGCAAGGCTGCAGAGAATCCGGTTTCAGGCGCCTGGTCCATGTTCCGAACGAGACAGGTAGCAAAGTGAAGCAAACATCACCGCACATCCGGGTCGGCATGCCCAACAAGCAGGATCTCGAAGCCATGTCGGCATTCCGTTACCAGTTACGCAGGTTCCTGCGGTATTCGGAAGAAATTACTCACGCGGAAGGAGTCACGCCTCTGCAATATCAGATGCTCCTTCACGTCAGGGGATTTCCCGACCGCTCCTGGGCCAGTATCGGCGAACTGGCTGAACGGTTGCAGGCAGCGCCCAACGGCACCGCGGCGCTCGTGTCCCGCTGCGAAGCCGCCGGGCTCGTCGAGCGTCGCCCCGACGCTTCCGACCGGCGACTCGTGCAGGTCCATTTGACGGAAAAAGGCGAGCGGTCCCTGTTGAAGCTCGCGATGCTGCACAAGCGGGAAATCGAGTCATTCGGTTGGGCGCTGGGGCAGTTTCAGGTTCAACAAACACCACTGGTTGGCGGAGCGGCCAAATCGCCGGATTGGTGATCATGCAGCGTCGCCAGGGATGAGCATTTGTCGACGGCCGGCGCGCCAGCGACGATCTCCGCGTGCCAGCCCTTTAGCCCGTGTCCGTACGACCCATTCTCAAGACATCCAAGACCGCTTGGGCTAATGGGTGATTACCCTCGCACGGACGCGCCAGAAGCTTTCAGGCCTGCCTTAATTGGGGCGATCGTACTTGTCATGCCAGGAGCGGCGCCTGTGGCGCGAAGTCCGCTGGATGACATTTTCCGATGGACGCGAGTGGCTCGACGCCCCTCAGCGGCCACCGCTCGCCGCTTCGTGTGGAGCCGCAATGCACGCGCCTTCCGATTCGGCGGCACGTTCGACAGGTGGCCAAAGTGCCTTGCTAAATGCCCTATCGTGCGCTAAAAAACATTTACTTCCTTCGCGTGTCTACTGGCCGTCCGGCCAATGCCATGGACGCCCCCACCCAGCGAGCACGACTGTCCATGAGTCTTCTTGAGCTCAGAGGCGTTTCCAGGCATTTCGGCGCCATTCAGGCCCTGACCGACGTGACGCTCAGTCTGGAGCCAGGTCAGGTCGTGGGGCTCATGGGCGATAACGGGGCCGGGAAATCGACTTTGGTGAAGGTCGTCGCCGGCAACTTTCCACCTTCGCACGGCGAAATTCTCATCGATGGAAATCCCGTGCATTTCAACAAGCCGGTCGACGCGCGCGCGCGCGGCATCGAAGTCGTCTATCAGGATCTCGCGCTCTGCGACAACCTGACGGCAGCCGCCAACGTTTTCCTTGGCCGCGAACTGCGGGTCGGGTTCGGGCCTATCCGCGTGCTCGATCACGCGACCATGTATCGGCGTGCGGGTGAACTGTTCAATGCACTGAAGTCCGAGACGCGCCCGCGCGACCTCGTCAGGCAAATGTCGGGGGGACAGCGGCAGGCGGTGGCCATCGCCCGCACGCGCCTCTCGGAAGCGAGGCTCGTTCTCATGGACGAGCCGACCGCCTCGATCAGTGTGCGCCAGGTCGTCGAGGTGCTCGATCTCATCAGACGCCTGTCCGAACACGGTATCGCCGTCATCCTCATCAGCCACCGCATGCCTGACGTATTCGCCGTCGCCCACCGGGTGGTTGTCATGCGGCGCGGGCGCAAGGTCGCGGACAAGAAGACCGAAGAGTCCTCCCCGGAAGAAGTGACCGGACTGATCACCGGCGCCCTCGCCGCTGCCTGAACCTGCCTCGCATCGGAGCCACCACATTGAACGACGCGCCGCGAAGGCCCCCTACAGTGCCGCCATTGCTCGATGATCCACAATCCGCGAGGACGCATACTCGCTGGTCGGGATTGCTCGCAAGCCAGGTGTTCTGGGTCGTGCTGGCAACGACCGTCGCCTGTATCGCCCTGTCTTTTGCGACCTCGACCTTCGCGACCTCCGAGAATCTTTTCAACGTTACGCGAAACTTCGCCTTCGTCGCCATCGTGGCGCTGGGAATGATGGCGGTGATCGTCACGGGCGGCATCGACATTTCGGTTGGCTCGACGATCGGCATCAGCGGTATCGTGCTCTCGGTCGTCATGAACGCGGGCTACCCGATCTGGGCCGGTATCGGCATGGGACTACTGACCGCCGGGCTGGTCGGCCTCGTCAACGGCTTGCTCATCGCGTATCTCGGCATGCAGCCTTTCGTCGTGACGCTCGCCATGCTGAGCGTCGGCCGCAGCCTCGCACTCGTGATCTCCCGCAGCCGGACCATTTTCGATTTCGGCCCCGACGGGAGCAAGCTCCTCGCGCTCGGCGGCGGCGCGACGCTCGGCGTCGCCAATCCGGTGTGGTTCCTGATCCTGCTTGGGCTGTTGTTCTGGTTCGCGTTCGGCTGGACGCGCTGGGGCCGCTATGTGTTCGCGATCGGCGGCAACCGTCATGCGGCGACTCTCACCGGCGTACCGGTGCGCCGCATCGTTTGTTCCGTCTACATGCTCTGCGGCCTCATGGCGGGCGTCGCGGCGATTCTCGAAGTCGGCTGGCTAGGCGCGGTGACGACAGGCCTCGGCACGGGCGACGAACTGCGCGTGATCGCTGCTACCGTGGTCGGCGGGACCAATCTGGCCGGCGGGGTTGGCAGCGCCTTCGGCACGATCGTCGGCGCGGCACTCATCGAGGTCATCCGCAACAGCCTGATCCTGCTTGGCGTCGACGCGTTCTGGCAGGGCACGGTCGTCGGCAGCTTCATCGTCGTCGCGGTGCTCTTTAACAGGCTCGGTGGCGAGCGGCAAGGAGATTGAAATGTCGTTGGACGCACCGGCCGCTTCCCGGCCGGTGCCGCGGGAAGCGGGTGCGGCCGGATCGGACGCGGAACTGCCGCACGCATGGGTTCACAAGACCGCGAGGATCCGCTCCAAGGCCGAGTTCCGATTTCGGGCCTGACGTTGGATCGTTATGAAGACTGTGTAGGCCGACATGGGCACCGTAGAGCCGGCGCCGAACAGGAGGAAGCAATGAAGAAACTGTGGATGTGTCTTGCTGCGGCTGGAGGACTTGCGATGCTGGCGTCCTCGGGCTTCGCGGCCGATAAGACCCTTGCGCTGGTGGTGAAGGGTCTCGACAACCCGTACTTCGACCTCATGCATCAAGGATGCGAACGGGCGAACAAGGAACTCAACAAGCAAGGCTACAACTGCTACTACACCGGTCCCGCGACCGCCGCGGACGAGAGCGCGCAAGTGCAGATCATCGACGACCTGCTGACCAAGGGCGTCGCGAGCATGGCGATCTCGCCCGCGAACGCGCCGGCTGTGGCGGAGGTGCTGCGCCGCCGCGGCGGATCGGTCCCGATCATCACCGCGGATGCCGATCTGCTGCCGAAGGATGCGTCACTGCGCAAGAGCTATGTCGGCACCGACAACTACGAACTGGGCGCCAAGCTTGGCGAGCAGTTGAAGATGCTGATGCCGAAAGGCGGCAATGTCTGCCTGGTGATGGGCAATCCGGCAGCGGAGAACATCAACCAGCGGGCCCAGGGCGCGCGCGATGTGCTCTCCGGGAAGAAAGGGATCACGAAGCTCGCTGGCGAGAACGGCTGGCATGAGATCAGTGGCTGTCCGCTCTACGTGAACGACGACGCCGCCAAGGCGAACCAGATGATGCAGGACACGCTGACCGCCCACCCTACCGGTCTCGACGCCTTTCTGCTAGCGGGCGGCTGGCCTCTCTTTGCGCCGCAGGCCTTTTCGCAGGTTGTCGCGCCGATAATGGACAAGATCAAGAACGGCAAGTTCGTGATCGTCTCGGCGGATACGCTCGGGCCCGAACTGCAAGCGCTCAAGGACCACAAGGTGAATGTGCTCGTCGGCCAGCGGCCCGAGGAAATGGGCTACCGCGCCGCGATGGTCATGCGTGACCTCGCGGAAGGGAAGTCGGTACCTCCGGTCATTCACACCGGACTCGACGTCTGCACATGGAAGAACGCCGACACTTGCCTGAAACATTGAAGGCCGGCGGCCCACATCATCACGATAACGCGGGAGCCGGATCGACACCGAGCCGACTCTGCGCTGCCTCAATGCATCGACGACACCATTTGCCTGCTCTTCCTGAAAGAGGCCGGGCGCGGCATTGAACACCAATAGCGCGCCGACAATGCACGCTACGACATGTTCGCCGCTGATCAGTTGAAGGGCGATCGCCGCCTCGAGCATCCGGGGTACGGGCGCCCAAATCCGTGCCGCGAGACGCGTCGGCCCTCCGATGCGATGCTCGTTGTGCTCGTTCCTGCCGCGCTCGCTCAGCAGACGCGCGGCTTGCGCGCTGGTCAGCCCCAAATGCGACGTGCTGCCGGATGTCGTTGTCATGGGCCCGCTTCCAATTCTTGCCTGCTTTGTACTCCACAGTCACAATGATGCCGGCTGGGCCTGTTCCTGACGCTTACCCCGGTCACAAACGACCGTTACGCGACCAACACGCGCACCGTCGATTGAAGCAAGTTAGCCATTTTTCTCCACTGAAACTTGAACTATCGCAATCGAGGTCACGGTAGCGGCTGTTCGCGTAACGCAATGCACATGAGAAATTCCACGGCTCGAAGCATCGCTCTGGTTTGCTCAGTCATCCCAAACATGACTTCGCCAAGCATCAGATAAGCTTCGCATCCTGGACTTCTCTCACGTTCTTCTCATTGCACTGACCAACCCAACTGGAGGCGTTCATGAAATCGACGCCGCGGCGTAGCTCTTGAACCTGGTGGTGATCAGCACGCGCGGAACGCGGCCGTGCCTGCTGAGCAGCTTGCGCATGAGTCGCCTGGCTGCGTGCCTGTCGCGGCGGCTTTGCACCAGCACGTCGGGCACCCCGTCATGCTGGTCCATCGCGCGCCACGCCCCGAATGAAGTCCCCTTGGGGGAAAGCCAGTGCTTCTCTCCGTTGATCGTGGCCACCACTTCGTCGAGGTGCCACCTGTCGCCTGGGGCCAATGGGGTGGACCGGATGCGGGAAACTGTAATATCACCACACCGCGTAGCTGATCACGTCAAGCGGAAATCGATAGCCAACATAGGGGCGCGGGTTGTCGACGGCAGTGGCGTGCTGTTGGGCGGCTGCTTTCATGAACGACATTGTCGCCGCCCCCCTTAACCCTGCTAACAACGTCACAATGCCTTCCCGGTAAATGACGCGGTCTGCGATGATCGCCGAATGAACGCCAGTGGCGTGCCGCGATCGCGGCGCGGCTGACAGAATGGCACCGGCCATTTCGTACAGCAGGAGATTGTCTGAGTGACCCATCTCCTCCCGATAAAGTAGGCGTCTAGCATGAGTGAATACTTCACACCTCTGTCATGCATTTGCGCGCCCAAAACGACGTTCGCGCGCCCGATATGATGCGAGTGCGGCATCAAGCGCGGCTTCGTCGAAATCTGGCCAGAATATGTCGGTGAAGTAGAGTTCAGTGTACGCGAGCTGCCATAGCAGGAAGTTGCTGATGCGCTGCTCACCTCCGGTCCGGATCAGCAGATCGGGTTCCGGCGCGTACGCCATCGCCAGATATTGCGCGAAGCTGGTTTCGTCGACCGGCACGGCGTGACCATCGACGGCACTCCGTGCGGGTAGCTCGCTTATAGCGTGAAGGATATCCCAGCGACCGCCGTAATTCGCCGCAATGGTCAGCGTCATACGTGTATTGTGGGCGGTTCTGATTTCCCCTCGCTTCACGAGCGCCCGAAGGTGCGCATCGAACGCCGATAGATCACCAACGACGCGCAAGCGGATGCCATTCTTGTGCAACCGTGCCGTTTCACGCTGTAGCGTCGCCCCGAACAGACGCATCAGGAACGACACTTCGTCCTCCGGCCGGCGCCAGTTCTCCGAACTGAATGCAAACAGCGTCAGGAATTCGACGCCGCGCCGCGCGCAGCCCTCGACGATTGCGCGGACCGCTTCGACACCCTTCACGTGACCGGCCACTCGGGGCAGCTTGCGCTGCGCCGCCCAGCGGCCATTGCCGTCCATAATGATTGCAATGTGCCGCGGCACATCGGTCACGGCCGGTACGCTAACGGTCGAACTTTTATGGATCATGGGAACCGCCGCGAGTCAGGCGGAACACGAAAGTCCCCGAAGGTCATGAAAGTGCCCCTGGACTCTTTTCCTGGTGATCAACTCGACCGCCACCAAATCACGTGGACATCGGCTGCGCCACCGGACGAAATGGATAATCTTATGGTATGCAGACGAAACTGAAAGGATGCTTAAGACGGGGATACGACTCGAGGAAATCGAAAGCCTGGGCGCGTGTGACGGCTGTGACGCGCATATCCCCTATAGGCCCCAGCATCGCCTTGAATATACGTGCGACCTCGACCGCTCACTTTGTCTTCCGATTTACTTCTACATACCCTTCCAGATAGTCGCGGGACGGCTGTCTGACGGTGTAATCGCCTGGGTGCGCAGCCGCTGATTCCCGTTCTCCGCAGTGTCGAAGGTTCGGCACCGGAATCGCGTTCGACGCGCTTCGTTTGCCACGCAGCGATCGCTGCGGCAAATGAGGTCGACGGCCACTCACGAGCTTCACCTGTCGCATGCGACCGTCGATCGGCGACTTATAGCGATACGTCCATGACTTGCGGCTCGTTGAAGCCTGGTAGGCGTAGGTCTGGAAATCCCTCAAACGTCATGTGCTCGCCGCTCGGCAGCTTGGGCACGGCACGTGCATCAAAGCGCATTCTTCCCTCGGCGCAGGTTTTTCCGAGACAAGCATACCCGGCGCAGGTTTTCTGCATAACGGCACAAAAACCTACGCCAGCATCACAAGTTTGGGTAAGCGGAGACACGCATCGACACCCCAACCGATGGGCCTGAAGCGTTAATATTTTTCTTAAAATTCAGATACTTGCGGTATATCCTGGGAAGGCTTTGGGCTTACCGAGACAAGCCTGAAAACATGGCTATTCGTTCTCGTCGAAGTAATGCCCGAACTTCAGCTGCTTCGTGCGGATATACCGCTCGTTTTCCTCGCGCATCGGAATCGCGAGCGCGACACGCTCGCACACCGGAATGCCGTGCTTCGACAGCGTGTCGAATTTTTCGGGATTGTTACTCATCAGGCGCACCGACGTGATCTTCAGCGTGCGCAGGATGCCCGCGGCCGAATCGTATTCGCGTGAATCGTCGGGCAGGCCGAGATCGAGGTTGGCTTCGACGGTATCGCGCCCCTGCTCCTGCAGCGCATACGCGCGGATCTTGTTCGACAGACCGATGCCGCGTCCTTCGTGGCCGCGCAGATACAGCAGTACGCCGCAACCCTCTGCCGCGATATAGCGCAGCGCGAGATCGAGCTGCTCGCCGCAGTCGCAGCGATAGGAGCCGAGCACGTCGCCCGTCAGACATTCCGAATGCAGGCGCGTCAGCACCGACGACTGGTTGGCGACATCGCCCATCACGAGCGCGAGATGTTCGGCGCCGCTGTCGACCACGCGAAACACATAGGAAGTGAACGTGCCGTAGCGCGTGGGCAGCGTGGCGGTGGCGTCGAGCACGACGCATTCGCCGGTGACGGCGCCGTCCGCTGCGGGCGATGGATCCTGAGACGTGAGCATGGCGTTGAACAATGGTGCTGGCATGAACCCGGTCGAGCCGGGGATAAGGTGTGGACTGCGAGTTTACCGCTAATCCGCATGCAGCACGTGGATGCCCCTTCGCTTGCACGGGACGCTGCCCCGCGACAAGCCGCACCCGGCACACGCGCATCACGCGAAACACGACCCCGAGACCCGAAACAAGCCCGCGCGGACCGCGTCAATCCAGCGAGCATCGTCCGGCGCGCCCGAGGTATTCCCGGTGTACCGCGGGCGCACGTCGCGCCTATACTGGTATCGCCTGTCCCTCACGACAGTGCGCCACTTCGGCGTGCTGCATTGCGAAACGGAGCCGCTCCATGACAAGCGTTGCACAGCTTCTTAAAACGAAACCGAACCCCTCCGAGGTCTATACGATCGGCGCCGACGATTCCGTCTACGAGGCGATCCGGTTGATGGCCGAGAAAAGCATCGGCGCGCTGGTGGTGACGGACGGCGACAGCATCGCCGGCATCATCACGGAGCGCGACTACGCGCGCAAGATCGTGCTGATGGACCGGTCGTCGAAGGCGACGCCGGTGCGCGACATCATGAGCAAGGCGGTGCGCTTCGTTCGTCCGGACCAGACGACCGAAGAGTGCATGGCGCTGATGACCGAGCGGCGCATGCGTCACCTGCCTGTCATCGACAACGAGAGGCTGGTCGGCATGGTGTCGATTGGCGACCTCGTGAAGGACATCATCGCGGAGCAGCAGTTCACGATTCAGCAACTCGAGTTCTATATTCACGGCGAACGGCTCTGACAGGCAGCACGGTTTTCGCTGAGCGACACCGCATCGATCATCCGCGTGGGACCAGACGCAAAAAAAGCCCAAACCTCCAAGAGCTTGGGCCAAGCTACCTTGCGGCAGCGGAGGTTCCTTCGGAAAGAGGAACGCAACGCGCGCGGATGACACGCTCTCGGGCGCATGAGTGCGGCGCGCTCGTTTGAAACAGTACCGGGTATGAAACGCTGTGTGCGCCGTCAAACGACGCGCACACAGATTCTGCTGCCTGCTTAGTTACCGAAATTAGTTACCGAAATAGACGCTCTTCGGGCCGCTCATCGGCTGCTTCACGCCGCCCGCCTGGGTCGATCCGCTCATCGGCGCGCCGTAACCGCTGGTATCAGCGCTCGGCTGGGTTTGCGCGACGGCCGGATTTTGCGCTTGCACACGCTGCTCGGCGGCCTGGATGTCGGCCGGATACTTCGGGTCGCTCGAGGTCGACGGGTTGTAGCCCGCGTGCTCCAGCTGGATCAGTTCGCTGCGGACTTCCGCGCGGGTGACCGGCTGCTGGCTCGACTGCGCGAACGATACGACCGGCGCGGCGACAAGGGCCGCAATGGCAACTGCCTTGATCAGCGATTTCATGGTGACTTCCCTCCAATGTGGTTTTATCTGCATCGCCGACACCTCGGTGTCCAGCGATTCACTTGAGTCTAGTCACCGCACTGCCAAGGGAAAACCCTTAATTTCGAGATAGAAAATTGCTCAGTTCGCAACGATCTCGGGAAATATCGTGGAACCGCCTCCGTGAGCATGATCTTCGGGGTAACAATTGCCCGGATCGTCACCTTTGCGTCTGATGTTTCCGAAATACGTCTGATCGAAGAAAAAATTCGCCCGCCCGCACGCCGAAACGTCTGAATCGATGTACGCGCGTAGCTGCGACGTCATGCGCCCGAATGCGGAATCGTCAGTAGCTTGCGCGGGCCGCTGACGAACGCGCTGCCCGGCTCGAAAAATCGCAACGGACGGTGCATCTCGCGCGACAGGCCGATGCGCGTCGTCACGCCGATCGGTGCGTCGCCTGTCTCGATCACACCGATCCATAACCCCCGCCCCGTACACAAATCGCAGCCGTCGAACGCCTGGCCGATGTCGAACGCCACCGTCAGCCGTCCGGGTCCGCGCGCGAGATCGCGCAGCGGCACACCGGGACGGCGCGCTTCCATCAGCACGAGTCCTTCGAGCGGTTCGATCGCGCGCAGCAGGATGCCGGCGCCGACCTCCTCCGCTTCGGACGACATGTTGAGCATGTAAGACACGCCGTAGGTCAGCCGCACATAAGCATGACCGCGCGCGAGGAACATCGACCCGTTGTACGGACGACGTCCGATGAACGCATGGCTCGTCGAGTCGCCGAGCGGATACGCCTCGGTCTCGACGATGCGTCCGCTCAGGCGTCCTTCGGGCAGATCGTGCACGAGATATTTGCCGACCATGAAGCGCGCGAGTTCCACGGTATCGATCGGCAGATCCTCGCGGCGCAACGGTCGGATCGAAAGAGCTTCGTTTCGCATGCGCTGGGTGTCCTTGAGTCGGTGCTGAAATCGGTGCTGAAACCTACGGCCTCGCGGCAAGCGCGCAGTCGCCCCACTCCCACGTCATCGACCGGTTGCGCTCGACAAATTCGTTGTACCGAAGCCTCATTTTCTGCGCCATGGAAGTCAACATGGCACCAATTGTTGTATTGTGTCCATCCGGCCGGTCACACGGCCGTTTGCATGTTTCGGCGCGCGCTTCGCGGCTCGCTGAAACCGCGTGTCGGCTGAAAGCGTTCGCAGACTGCTGTACCTGTTCCATTGGCATGGAATCCCGCCGTACCCGCTGGTGTAAAAAAATCGATCCCATCCGGGGATCGACGTTCTACGACAACAGGAGATGGTTGAATGAAAGCATTCTCGGCAATCAAGATGATCGGCGGCGCGCTGGTCGTTCTCGCTTCCCTCAACGCGTACGCGCAAAGCAGCGATGCGGCCGCGAGCGCAGCGCCGGCGGCAATGGCACCGACCGCCAAGCAGACTCGCGCGGCTAATCGCGCGCTGCAGAAGAAGGTCCGCGCGACGCTCGCACGTACGAAGGGCCTGACCGTCGGGAACATCACCGTGCGCGCACGCGAAGGCGCCGTCACGCTGGAAGGCTCGGTGCCGGAACAGGCTCAGATCGAACTCGCGACGAACGCCGCTCAAGGCGTGGCAGGCGTGACGTCGGTGAAGAGCGCGCTGTCGATCCGCGCGATGGGCCAGTAATCCGGTCGAACGGCCGAAGAAGTTGCGGTAACAGCAGCAAGCTGGCGTCGACGGCGGAAAGCTCCGCCGCGACGCCAATTCCCCTCCGATCCAGCGCTCGACACCATCGCACCATCCGACGCGGCGATTCCCCGCGCCCCCGAAACCGCGATATTTTTAATGCGCTACGCGCGTCGCGATGACGACCCGACCGCGTGGCGACGGCTTCTCGTAACGAGTTATCCCCGATAATTTAATAGCTTAACGTCACTTGTTAAGATATTACTTCAAGTTCATACACGTACCGAAAGGAAGGCCGCATGACTTCGTCCGCGACCGTCTTGCCTCGTTGGACTCTCGTCGCGCCGATCGTTAGCTGGATCGTGCTCGGCGCCGCCTACGCGATGCCGGGCAACACGCTGCTGCTCGCACTGGCCGGCATGTCGTTATGCGCGGCCGTGTTTGCCGCCGTGCATCATGCCGAAGTGGTCGCGCATCGCGTCGGCGAGCCGTTTGGCACGCTGGTGCTCGCGGTCGCCGTCACGGTGATCGAGGTGGCGCTGATCGTCTCGGTGATGCTGACGTCCGGTCCCGAGAAAGCCGGCCTCGCGCGCGATACGGTATTCGCGGCCGTGATGATCGTCTGCAACGGGCTCGTCGGGCTGTGTCTGCTGGTGGGCGGCATCCGCCATCTGGAACAGGACTTCCAGAGCCGCGGCGCGGCGGCCGCGCTGGCGGTGCTCGCGTCGCTGTCGGTACTGACGCTCGTGATGCCGAATTTCACGACCACCAGCCCCGGGCCTGTCCTGTCGCCGTCGCAGCTCGCGTTTGCCGGCGTGTCGTCGCTGGTGCTGTACTGCGTGTTCGTGTTCGTGCAGACGGTGCGCCATCGCGACTACTTCCTCGCCGGCGTGCCCGACGAAGACGTCCACGCCGAGCCGCCCGGCGCGCGCCTCGCCGCCATCAGCGGCGTGCTGCTGCTCGTGAGCCTCGTCGCGGTCGTGCTGCTCGCGAAAGTGCTGTCGCCGGTGGTCGAGTCCGCGGTGCTGAGCGCGGGCGCGCCGCCGGCGGTGGTCGGTATCGTGATTGCGTCGCTGGTGCTGTTGCCGGAAGGACTCGCGGCGCTGCGCGCGGCGCGCGCCGACCGTCTGCAGACCAGCCTGAACCTCGCGCTCGGCTCGTCACTGGCGAGTATCGGCCTGACCATTCCCACCGTCGCCGGCGTGTTCCTGTACATCGGTCAGCCCATCGTGCTCGGCATCGATGGCAAGGACATGGTGCTGCTCGCGCTCACGCTGGTGGTCGCCACGCTGACGCTCAGCACCGGGCGCACGACGATTCTGCAAGGCGCCGTGCATCTGTCGCTGTTCGCGGCTTATCTGTTTCTGTCGTTCGCGCCGTGACGCGATGCCTTATCCGGCACGGGCGGACGGCAGCCTCAATCTTCCCAATGCTCGGCGATCCAGTCGCGGAACAGATTCAGCTTCTGCTGTTGCGCGACTGAATCCGGATACACGAAGTAATAGCGCCAGCCGGTCTTCAGCACGGTATCGAACGGCCGCACGAGGCGCCGGGCGGCGACGTCCTCGTCGATTAGCGCGAGGTCGCTGATCGCGACACCGAAGCCCTGCGCGGCGGCGTTGGTCGCCATGTCGAGCGTATCGAAGCTCGGGCCGAGCTCCGCGTCGATCGTCGCGGCACCCGCCGAATCGGCTTCCGCGACTTTCGCGAGCCACATTTTCCAGTCGCGGTGATCGCGCGTCGGATGCAGCAGCGTGTGGCGCCCGAGATCGGCCACCTGCGCGAGCGGCTTGTCCTTCAGCAGCTCGGGCGTGCAGACCGGCGTCAGACGTTCCTCGAACAGCGACACCGCCTGCACGTCCGCACCGGGCGACGAACCGTAGATGATCGCCGCGTCGAACGGCTCGCTCTGGAAATCGACGTCGTGCTGCCAGGTGGTCGTGATCTGCACGTGCAGATCGGGATAGTCGGACTGGAAGCGCATGATCTTCGGCAGCATCCAGCGCATCACGCAGGTCGGCACCTTGAGCGCGAGATCGGTGCGCTGCCTCGTCAAGCGCAGCGACATTTCCTCGATCCGCGCGAAGCTCTCCTTGACCGCCGGCAGCAGCATTTCGCCCTCGGGGGTCAGCGTCAGCCCCTTTGCGTGCCGCTTGAACAGCGGAAACTTGTAGTACTCCTCGAGCGCGATGATCTGCCGGCTGACCGCGCCTTGCGTCAGGCACAGATGGTCGGCGGCACGCGTGAAGCTGCGATGGCGCGCGACGGTTTCGAAAATCTGCAGCGCGTTGAGCGGCGGTAGGCGTCGCATCGGATGTCCAGGATCAGAAAAAATCATTGCGTGGCTGCGGCAGCGCCCCTCGCCGCCCTGCCCGTCAAGCCCACAGCATACGCGATCGGCTATGCGCGCACGAGTGGGCGCGCAGGCAAACCCGCATGCGTTCGACTCATGGCATGCGTGAAAAACGCCCGTAACGAGGAATGTCGCACCGGCGCGGTGCAAAGAAGCCTTCAGCAATCGCACCAGAACCGAGCTTTCCTCATACCTCGACGCACGCTGGGATTCCTCAGCCAGATCTGGACGTTAACCCGCATAAGCCATCGCCCGTAGCTTCCCGGCGTGTCGCCAAACCGCTCGCCACCGCGTTCGCCGGCGGCGAGCCATGAGCGTACGTCATGCGATCCATGCGCATATTTCGATTGTTGCGTGATTTTGGCAAACCTACAGTGCATCCACGCACGGTAGATCGGCAGCGGTCACGGCGAATCATGGGCAACGGGCGTTCAACACAGGAGACCGCCATGCAGCAGATCAAACGGGGTAGAAGGCAGGCCATCAAGACGATCGGTACGGCGCTCGCGGCATCCGCGCTGCCGATGCCGTTCCTCAACCTGCGCGCGCAGGAGCACAACTTCAGCGGCAAGACGCTGCGCATCCTGACGTGGTCGGACGATACCGGCACGGCCGCGCTGCGCAACATCGCCGCGACCTTCACGGCGAAGACCGGCGCGAAGGTCATCGCCGATCGCGCCGACGGCACCTCCGGCATGGTCGCCAAAGTCAAGGCAGCGGGCGAGCGCCCCACCTATGACGTGATCACGCTCGCCGGCGTCGGCGCCTCCGGCCTCGCCGACGCGGGCCTGCTGATGAAGCCCGACCTCGACCGCCTGCCGAACCTGAAAGAAGTCGCGCCGCCATACCGCACCGGCGCGAACGGTTTCGGCGTCGGCTATCTGCTGTGGTCCGACGGCCTCATCTACAACACCGCGACGGTCAAGACGCCGCCTTCGTCGTACGAGGCGCTGTGGGACCCGAAGTACGCCGGCCGCATATTCCTGCCGCCGCCCGAGTGGGCCGAAGCGGTCGATCTCGCGATCATCGCCGCGAAGATGAACGGCGGCTCGCAGCAGAACATCGAGCCCGGCTTCAAGAAGCTCGCGCAGCTCAAAGACCACGTGATGACGCTCGGCGAGAACCCGAACCAGGTGGCCGACCTGTTCCGCACGGGCTCGCTCGATATCGGCGGCATCTACTCGCCCGCGTTTTTCCCGGATCAGATCCGCAAGCCCGAATACAAGATGGGCGTGACCTACGGCATGAAGGAAGGCTTCGCGACGCAACTGATGTTCACGGTGATTCCGAAAGCGCATCCGGGCGACACCGACCTGATCCACGCGTTCATCAATCACTCGCTCGACGCCGGTGTGCAAGGCCGCATGGCCGCCGATGTGCTGAACGGCCCAGTCAATTCGAAAGCGATGATTCCGGCCGAGAGCCGCGCGTTCGTGCCGAGCCCGCAGCAGATCGCCGAGAAAGCCGTGCTGCATGACGACAAGGCGCTCGCCGCCGTGCAGCCGGCATGGATCAAGCGCTACACCGAAATCTTCTCGGCGTAACCACGATGCTCGCGCGCTTCCCGCGGCGTGCCGCGATGATGCCGGACGAAGCCGCGCCGGGCCCAGCGCCCGGCGGCGGCGCCTCCGCTTCCGCAGTTGTTGCGACGGCCGTGACCGACCCCGCTGCCGGCGCAACGACGCTCGCGAAAGCGCGCCCGTGGCTGCTACTTGCGCCGATCCTGCTGTTTCTGGCGATACTCGGCGCGGCCGCGCTGGTCGTGCTGCGCATGAGCTTCGGCACGTCCGGCAACGAATGGCGCAGCTTCACGCTGCAGAACTACGCGGACCTGCTCGACGGCTACTTCCTGAAATCGTTGTGGCTAACGCTGCGGCTCGCGTTCCAGAGCATGCTGTGCGCGGTCGTGCTCGCGATTCCGGTCGCGCTCGCGATGGCGCGCACGACTTCGCGGCTCGCGCGCCGGCTGCTGCTCGCGGGTGTGCTGCTGCCGCTGCTCGTCAATCTGCTGCTGCAAGGCTATGGCTGGCTCGTGATCCTCGGCCCGGCGGGTCTGCTCAATCACGCGCTGCTCGCGAGCGGACTCGTCGAGCGTCCGGTGATGTTGCTGTATCGCGAGCATGGCGTGCTGCTGGGGCTGATCCAGACCGCGTTTCCGCTCGCCGTGCTGCCGCTGTCCAGCGCGATGCGCGCGGTGTCGATCTCGTACGAGGAAGCCGCCGCGACGCTCGGCGCGACGCGCTGGCAAACGCTGCGTCACGTGCTGCTGCCGCTCGCGATGCCGGGCCTCGTGTCGGGCGCGCTGCTGGTGTTCGCGTACAACGCGAGCGCGTTCGCGGTGCCGCTGCTGCTCGGGGGCCGGCGTGTGCCGATGCTCGCGGTGCTGGTGCACGATCAGGTCGCGCCGCTCTTGAACTGGCCGGCCGCCTCCGCTTCCGGCGTGGTGCTGATGATCGCCACGCTCGCTGTGATGGCGCTGTCGCAGCGGCTCGTGCGCCGCACCCAACGCCTGACCGGGGGGCCTCACGCATGAGCACGCCGCTGCCGACCCCGCGCCTGCCGCGCACCGAACCTCATTGGCCACGCTTCCCGCGCCTGCCTCAGACGATGCCCGGCCAGCTCGGCCGCGCGACCGCGCTCGTCGCCGGCGTGGTGCTGTTTCTCGCCGCGCTGCCGATCCTGACGATGATCGCGATGTCGTTCAGCGCGGCCGACACGCTCGAATTCCCGCCGCACGCGTACAGCCTGCACTGGTACCGCGCGGCGTGGCACAGCTTCGTGTCACCGGACGCGACCGATACGCTGTCGATGGGCGCCGCGCTGAGCACGAGTTTCGTCGTCGCGCTAGCGACGATGCTGATCGCGACGCTGGTCTCCGTGCCCGCCGCGTACGCGCTGTCGCGCTACCGTTTTCACGGCAAGCCGGTGGTCGAGCAACTGGTCGCGCTGCCGCTCGTCTATCCGCTCGTGATGCTCGGCCTGTCGCTGCTGCTGGTGTTCAACGTGCTGCCGGTCGAGCTGGGCGTCGGCCGTCTGATCATCGCGCATGTGATCCTGGCGCTGCCGTTCACGGTGAAGAACTGCGCGGCGTCGGTCGCGTCGATCGGCCCCGAGTTCGAGGAAGCCGCGCTCGTGATGGGCGCGAGCCCCGGCCGCGCGCTCATCGACGTGGTGCTGCCGCTGATGCGCCCCGGCATTCTCGCCGGCATGCTGTTCGCCTTCATCGTGTCGTTCAACGAGTTCACGGTGACGTTCTTCCTGTACAGCATCGACACGATGACGCTGCCGGTGTGGCTCTATAGCCGCACGGTGTCGTCGCTCGATCCGACCGTGTTCTGTTTCGCGGTGGTCATCGTCGCGATCGACTTCGCGCTGATCTGGCTGCTCGAAAAGCTGATCGGCGACGAAGGCGTCGCGCTGTGAACCCGTCACCTTGCTGGAGCTTCCGATGACCCATCTGACCTTGCAGGCCGTCACGCGGCGCTTCGGCGCCGTGCATGCCGTCGACGACGTCGACCTGAGCGTGCCCGACGGCAAGCTCGTGTGCTTTCTCGGCCCGTCCGGCTGCGGCAAGACCACGCTGCTGCGGATGATCGCAGGCCTCGAAACGCCGACCGAGGGCAGCATCCATTTCGCCGGCCGCGACATCACGCGACTGCCGGCCAACCGGCGCGACTTTGGGATGGTGTTCCAGTCGCTCGCGCTGTTTCCGCATATGACGGTCGCGCAGAACGTCGCGTATCCGCTGAAGCTGCGCAAGGTCGCGAAAGAACGGCAAACGCGCCGCGTCGCCGAGCTGCTCGAGCTGATCCAGCTGCCGCACATGGCGAACCGGCCGGTCACGCAACTGTCGGGCGGGCAGCGCCAACGCGTCGCGATCGCGCGCGCGATTGCCTCGGAGCCGCAACTGCTGCTGCTCGACGAACCGCTGTCCGCGCTCGACGCGAAGCTGCGCGAAGCGATGCAGGTCGAAATCCGCCTGCTGCAGCAACGCCTCGGCATCACGACGATCATGGTTACGCACGACCAGCGCGAAGCGATGACGATGGCCGACGAGATCGTCGTGATGGAGAAAGGCCGCATCGCGCAGGTCGGCAGGCCGCTCGACATCTACCGCGATCCGGTCAGCGAGTTCGTCGCCGACTTCATCGGGCTCGGCAACATTCTGCCGGTGCGGTACGACGGCGCGGGCGTCGTGAGCCTGCCGGGCGGACGGCGCATCGCGGTGACGCCGCACCCGAGCGCGCCGCTCGCCGATGCGCGGCAGCCGGGTGCGGCCGGCGACGCGATCTGCCTGCTGATTCGCCCCGAGGACATCTGCGTGAAGGCGGCCACGGAAGCACCGAACCCGAACCGGCTGCCTGGTACCGTCACGTTCATTCGCGACGTCGGCGCCTCGCTCGAAGCGACGATCGATTGCGTGGGCTTCACGCTGACCGCCGCGACCACGCCGCGCGAAACGCCCGGGCTCGCGCTCGGCATGCCGGTGCTCGCCGAGCTGCCGCCGCACGCGTGCAAGCTGATCGCCGCGCGCGCCGCCTGATACCCGAACCCATCACACGGCTTTGCTTGAATAACTACCGTATTACGACAGAGGAACACATCATGAACCAGCGCCCCGCTCTCCAATCGACCCGCCGCGTGTTCGCGACGCTCGCCGCGACGCTCGCGATGACCGCGCTCGGCGCGCTGTGCGCACTGCCGTCGGCCGCGCATGCCGACGCGCTCGACGACATCGCGAAGTCGGGCACCGTGCGCATCGGCGTATTCGAGGACTATCCGCCGTTCGGCTCGATCGGTCCGGACATGAAACCGGTCGGCTACGACATCGACGTCGCCAATCTGATCGGCAAGGCGCTCAACGCGAAGGTCGAACTGGTGCCGGTCACCGGCGACAACCGCATGGCCTTTCTCGCCGACCACAAGGCCGACATGTTGCTGTCGGTCGGCCAGACGCCCGAGCGCGAAAAAGTGATCGACTTCTCGCAACCCTACGCGCCGTACTACCTCGCGGTGTTCGGCCCGAAGTCGCTGCCGGTGAAGACCGCCGCCGACCTCGGCGGCAAGTCGATCTCGGTCGCGCGCGGCACGCTCGAAGACCTGAGCGTGACGAAGATCGCGCCGCCGTCGGCGAACATCAAACGTTTCGACGATCCGAACGGCGCTATTTCGGCGTTTCTTTCTGGTCAGGTACAGTTGATGGTGGTCGGCAACGACGTCGGCGCGACGATTCTCGCGCGGCATCCGGCGAACGATCCGGAGCAGAAGTTCGCGCTGTTCAGCTCGCCCGATCACGTCGGTCTGAACAAGAACGAGCCGCGCCTGAAGGCGAAGGTCGACGAAACGATTGCCAAGGCCCGCAAGGACGGCACGATGAACGCGATTTCGCAGAAGTGGCTGCGCGCGCCGCTGCCGGCCGATCTTTGAAACCCGTGGCGTGGCGCCGTGAAGGCCGCGCCGCGATCTGATCCTACGATGGGCACGAGGCCATGACTTACGCGTTCGATTTCAGCGGCTTCGGCCTGTATGCGGGGATGCTCGCGCGCGGCGCCGCCGTGACGCTCGGCCTCACGGCCGTGTCGACCCTGGCGGGCGGGCTGGTGGGGATCGCCGGCGCGAGCATCGCGGCGGCCGGGCCGAAGTGGGCGCGCTGGCTGGTCGCGAGCTACGTCGAGCTGATCCGCAACACGCCGTTTCTGGTGCAGTTGTTCTTCGTGTTTTTCGGCCTGCCGAGCCTCGGCATTCATATCGACGAGATAGAGGCCGCGATTCTCGCGATGACCGTCAATCTCGGCGCGTACGCGATCGAGATCGTGCGCGCCGGCATCGATTCGATTTCGCGCGGTCAGGTGCAGGCCGCGCAGGCGCTCGGCCTGCATGGACGCCAGGTGTTCCGCTACGTCGTGCTGCCGCAGGCGCTCGCCAACGTGTTTCCCGCGCTGCTCGGCCAGGTGCTGATCGTGATGCTCGGCTCGGCCGTCGTGTCGCAGATCTCGGTGCCCGACCTGACCTATGCGGCGAACTTCATCCAGTCGCGCAACTTCCGCTCGTTCGAGAGCTACGTGATCATCACGGCTGCCTATCTGCTGATGTCGATCGTGTTGCGGCAGCTGTTGAACCGCTTCGGCCGCGGGCTGTTCGCGGGCCGTGCGGCACGAGGTAACAACAGCAGTAGGAGCGGCAACGACGGCTTGCCGCGCAACTGGCGCAGCCGCCTGATGTGGCGCGGCGCGCGCACCCTGCCGACGGAGCGCTGATCATGGTCGAATTCACGCTGTGGGACATCGCCCGCAACCTGCTGCTCGCCGCGCGCTGGACCGTGCTGCTGTCGCTGATCGCGTTCGTCGGCGGCGGGATCGTCGGGCTCGTGCTGCTCGCGATGCGCGTGTCGCCGATCGCGTGGCTGCGCCGCATCGTCGTGCTGTACGTCGAGGTGTTTCAGGGCACGCCGCTCTTGATGCAGCTTTTTCTCGCCTTCTTCGGCTTGCCGCTCATCGGCATCGACGTGTCGCCGTGGGCCGCCGCGACCGTCACGCTGACGCTCTATACGAGCGCGTATCTGGTCGACATCTGGCGCGGCTGCGTCGAAGCGGTGCCGCGCGGTCAGTGGGCCGCGGGTGCGAGCCTCGGCATGACGTTCGGCCAGCAGTTGCGTTACATCGTGTGGCCGCAGGCGCTGAAGATCGCGGTCGCGCCGAGCGTCGGTTTTCTCGTGCAGGTGGTCAAGAGCACCGCGCTCGCGTCGATCATCGGCTTCGCCGAACTGACGAAGACCGGCACGATGATCACGAATGCCGCGTTCCGGCCGTTTCCGATCTACGGCATGGTCGCGATGATCTACTTCGCGATGTGTTTTCCGCTGACCTGGTATGCTCGCGTGCTCGAAAAGCGGCAGAAGGTGGGACAGCATCGGTGACCCTATCAACAAACGTGTTTGTTGTTGTCACTCCGGTCGATTTTTGGGGACCGGAATTGGCACAACACTGGAATGCGGAAGATGATCCGAATAGGCTTGCTTCACTAGTCCGGCACCAGCGTCGTATCGGTAAATAATCTATCGCTCGGGAGACTCGTTCCGCCCGCTATTGGGTATCAGTACGACTAACCCTTTCGGATCGAGATAAATAGCGGCTGGGCGTTCGCGCTCGGCGAAATCGACGCGCTCCCATCGCCCCGCCTTCGTGTTGTAGCGGATCGCAACGCCTTGGAGATAGTTCGATGTGAATTCGCCGGATATCACGAATACGCGCTCCTTTGAACCGATACATGCCACCTGTATTTCATCGCCCCGCGATTGATCCTCGTCCCCGCATAAAGTCGTACCGGCGCGGTGCTGTTCTTGCTGAGATAGAAAACCGACGTGCTATCTATGGGATGATCGCGCAGCAATGCGAGCGTATGACTCTGATCGCTTCCGAGTCCGCAACGCGTGACCACTTCCATACCGATAGCTGATTGCGAATCGGCGACGTAGCCAATACACAGGATCGCGATAAAGGCGGCTATTCTCATTTCGCCATATCCGGAAGGGGTTGCATTGAATCGGGATCGGCGCTCAGGCCGTCCGCGCACCACGTGATTTTCTTATAGTAGACGCCGTTGGACAGGCCGCGATAGCGTTTATACGCTGCATTTCTCCATTGGATTTCCTCGTCAATTTTCTGGCAATGCCCCACAATCTGTCTCCTTGTGCCAAATTCCTCCCCCGCAACCAACCGAAATCATTGAAGGGTTACAACGCATCGGCGCGTAACCCTTTTTTTGTTTTTGCGACTTTCTACTAATTGTCAAGACCTGACCCAACTCACGTGTGATGCAATGGCATCGTTGCGTGCCCGGTATGCCGGGCCGCCGATGGATGCGCTTACGGTGGTGGTGAACCGGTGCTGTGATGGCGTCAAGCCGACGCCTGATGAATACCGGGCTGCTATGGAACAGGCGGATGAAGCCGGCAGGCGCGAACAGCTGTTGCAACTGCTGGAGAAGATCGCAGCGGAACAGCGCAAGTGGCATCGTGGCGGATCGCCCCTGAGGCCCACTCTCTGGAATCACGCGTAACCGCGAAAGGCCCGCTCGCCGGGCCTTTTCGCAGGCAAAGCCCCGCCGAAGCGGTGGTAGCGAGCCGAACTCAGAGATCAACGAAACGCGGCAACAGGTCTTGGTCGGCGAGGCGGATTTCGATATCATTAGCCGAATTGACGTGCTCCCGGTTGTTCACGTCAAAGACTTCATCCGTCACGCTGACGATGATCGTGCCTTGCTGCTTGCCATCGCACATGACAGGGATAAGGGCGCGCGCTTCGGGCACTTGGGCGGCTGTGAGAGCGTGCGGTAGGTAGAGCATCCAGCTTACGCCGGGACGATTATCGAAAACCGAGTTGGCAAAGTACTTGCGTGGACCGAAGATGGCATAGGACGGCGCATACACTTCTACGACTTTCGTGACAATCTGCGCGACGGCTTGATACCCCCCAAGTCGAGATGATTCATTTGATCTTTCTTTGACATTAAAGTCGAATTGTTGGGAGAAACCATCTCCACCATCGATAGATATCGTGAATGAAGCACCATCTTTCTGTGCCGCCCCATTCCAAATCCCAATTGATTTTGGATCATCCCTCGATTTTCCCTTGTATTCTTTTGTCATCTCATCAATGGCCGTAGGCAAAGGTTGACGATTCTCTCCGTAAACGCGATACCGAAGCGCTTCCTCGGCGCTGCCCCCCTGGATATACCACTCCTTAAGCATTGCATCTTGACTTGCAAGTGCATCAACTACAGGCCTTAAGCGACGCAGATGAAATTCGAAGTCGGCATTGGGTAAATTGGGCGTATCCCTATACTGAGCAAATAGATTCATTGCGATCTCAAGGTTGGTAGACAGAAGGGACGCCGTTTTTCAGCAGCGTTGGCATTATGTATTCCCTTGCTTTAGGTGTCCCAAAATACCACATCAATCTCGATGGAGGGTTGGCATTCACTTTCTTCGCCTGCTCTGCGATGGTATCGGCCATACTTTTGAATCCCGCAAACCAAAAGACCGGTTCATCGTCTTCATCTAGGAACTGATCGTAGTCATCCTTTGCCTCTTGCAATAGGCACTGTGCCGTCACGAAGCCATCGAAATCAGTTCCAAGCCACGCCCACTCCTGATTCCAACCACCGCGAGTCTCGCGGCCTTTGGCGTCAGTGTCGATCCCATATGCTTTTCCGGTGATACGGGCTTGATAACGCCGGGACTTCGGACTCATACCGTACCTGCGCGTGACTTTATCGCCCTTCTCTGGTGGGCACTTGCATGGCCTTTCGCGCTCGCGGCTCCGGTCACGCGGTAGTTCGCCCCATCCGCCGTCTGCACCCGCGCCAGTGCCGCTGCTGCCCGCAGGACCAGCAGACAGTGCAGTGGTGGGGACCGGAACAGGTATTGGCATTGCCTGCGCCATTGCGTTTGCTGCGCGTGCGAGCGTCGCCGGGAATGGAATACCCATCAGCGTTTCTCCTTCATTTCCTGTTGTCTTTTACCTGTTGCCTGCATCAACATTTCGAATCGCTGTTCACCCGGAACTCCTGATTTGTACAGCCATGCTATGACCACCGGAATGCTGTAAAACTCCGGCGTCGTTGCTTCCACATACAGGAAATCGACTATCGGCACGTCATGCGTGAAGCGGAGTACCTTTGTTCGCGCGAAGGCCGCATTAAGCCGGTCGCGCAAGGTCGGATCATTGGCCAGCGCGGGATAGTCGCGCACGATATGACCACGGATAAAGTCCACATAGTTACGGTCTTCGTAGTCTTTCAGAAGCGCCCATTGTCCTTCAGTAAATTCCATTGTCGTTGATGGTGAACCGTCGTCCTTCGTTGAGGTAGTGCCAAGCTTCGGCAGCCCTGAAAAGATCGCGCTCGCTCTTGCCGTGGCATACCGCATTGAGCGCATGCAACACCCTGGGGTCCCAGAAGCGCAGCAGAGCGGATCGTCCGTCCGGTATTCGGGTATTCAGGTGCGGGCGCAGCTTTGCGGCCTGCCTCTCCAGGCTCTCTGAGGTGATCAGCCAGATCACGCCAGGGCGGGCCTGTTCGAGTTCGCGCAGGTTCGCAAGATGGTCGGGTGTCGTCTTCGGATCAAACAGCCACGGCCCCGCGTGTGCAAGTGCCATGTCGTTCGTGCCCGCGAACAGCGAAACCGTCCTATCGTTTTCGGGCGTGAGTTGCTGGCCGGTATGCTGCTGGTACTGGATGCCATCCACTAGCGCCAGCACGCGGCCACTGAAGTGCCGTTCCCCGTACTGGCGAAGCTGTTCATTGACAGAGGTGGGAATCATCAGCGTTCCAGGGTCATCGCGCCTTGCCCGGCAGCGTGGATCATGCATTCGAGACAGATAGACGACTGCGGAAGCGCCGACCGGGGCGTTGCGCGGTGGATCGATAACGGGCCTTTTTTCTGCGCGGAATCAGGGGAGCGTCCGCGACAATCGCATGCCCACGCGTAACCGAGGGCCTCGGCCATGTCGTAGCCGTTTGAATACGACCGAAGCCTATCGAACGGAAACCATTCGCCGGTTTCGGCGTTCAGCGCAATTGCGGACGGCATTGGCGGGAAGTTTGAGTAGATTGAATAGGTGATACGGCAAAGCTGGCACTCTTCCTTACCCCCGGTTTCATCCTGTTTCTGCTGCTCCATCTGACCTCTGCTGTTTTCCAGAAAACACCCGACGAATTAACCATCTAAAAAGCGACACGGTCAACGACTTTAAATTGAGATAACGCAGTTTTGATAGACTTTCACAATTCTGAAGGTTTCAGGCACATTCTTGCTGGCGCAGGACTAAAATGATTGCATCCAGCCGCCTGTGCCGTTATTGATTGACGCCGATTAGTACTTTGTCCATGATGCGTCCATATCCGCCAGTTCACTTTTCAATATTTCTTTCACTCAATATGGATACCGCAATCCTTTCGTCAATCGTTGCTGGTTCGGCCGCCTTGCTCGGCGGCGCTCTCACCGCCGTTATCCAGATGCAGACGCAGCGGAGCAATCATCGCTTTCAGATCGAGCAGGAGACATTGAAACGGAATGGCGAGTTGCGCGAGAAAGAGAAAGCTCTTGCCCTTGAGCGACTGGCTACAGTGCATCGGCAGTTGACCGCCATAGGTCGAGAGTTCTCACAAGACAGCATAGATATCAACTGGCGCGCTGAAATGGGCGAATATGAATATGATCAGCGCTACCTGTCTATCCGCAAGGAAACCGATGAACTGCGAATGATCTGTGGGCTTTACGAGCCGTCTCTGTACGACGACGTTGAAATGCTCCACGGCGAAATGAACTTGTTCTGGGGAAACTTCAAGAATGTCCTGTACCTAACGGCTCATGAAAAAAGAGTCGATCACACGACGCCGTGCCTCGACCGCGCACACTCGGCCGCAATGGAAATTTCCCGACAAACGTCGGCATTGAAGGCGCGCCTAGCCGAACGAGCGCGCCATTACCGATCGGCCGGCTGATTCAGCATCGGCCCGCGTCGCACGGAGCGCCGACCGCAGCACCAGAAAGCTGACGACCCGATGCCCCGGCCGCCCCAGCATCTTGCGGCCCGGCCGGCGCCTGCCAAGGCGAGACGTGAATGGTTCGCGTCGAATAATCGGTACCGTTCAAGCCGAAAAGCAGGCCCAATGCCAGCAATGCGGTGACCTCCGCGATGCGCAGCATCGGCGAGGCACGGCGCAAATCCATGAAGTAGATCGCCACCAGCAACCCCTTTGCCACTGCGATAAACAGGTTGATCGCGCTATTCCACGCGCCCAGACGCAATGCATGCAACGGCTCGACGCGAAACTGCCGATTCGCTGCCGACATTTGGTTTTCTGGAGTTCAAGTCGGAGCATCTCCGGGATCAGACCGCCATGCGCGAGCGAGCGCCATCTCATGATCGCCCGCTGACCCCGGTGGATACGTCCTGCCGGGAAGCGATCCTGATGCGCGAGACGAGCCACGCCGCGAGCACGAACCACCCCGCTGCGACGACGAAAGCGACGACATAGGCGGGTCCGGCACCGGCAAACGCCTTGACCCATGACAGCATCCACCCGGTGGCGGCAGGGCCGAGGATCTGCGGTAGCACCATCGACACTTGCCAGATGCCCATGTCCTTGCCGCTGGACGCATCGTCTGGCAACACTTGCAGCGCGAGTGCCCAGTCGACGGCTTGATAGGTTCCGTAAGCGGCGCAGAAAACCAGCCCGACTGTGATCACCAGCAACAGGTTTGGATGCAACGCCAGCAGGACAAAGCCAATCGCAGCTCCGGCCATGATCCAGCTGGTCAGGCGGACGACGGGAACGACGCCGTGCCGGTCGGCGAGCCCTGCGCCCAGCAGGCTGGCCGGGATCGCGAGCACCACGCCGACGCCAAGCAGCCCATTCAGGAGACCGGTCGGATGACGAATGCCGATCACATCCTGCAGGTAGTACAACATGAAGGTGAAGATCGACCAGATTCCCATGTTACCGAACAGACGGGTTACCAGGACCCAGTAAAAGTTTCGGTGCAGACGTGGATCGAGATAGAACGAGCGCATGAACGTGACGAGCTCGAACCGTTGTCGGGATCTGACCGGTGTCGGCTCGCGCGAGCCGCGAATCGTCAGCCAAAGGCAGAGCAACATGATCGCAACGAACGCGGCAACCGTAGGATACAGGTGGCCCGGCGAATAGAGGACAACGAGCACCACGTTGCCGGTGATCGTGCCGAGCACGGTCATCACGTTGAGCCACGCGCTCGCGCGGTTGGTTTCCTGTTTTGGCACGACATCGGGCACCAGCCCGGCGTACGGCCCCGCCGCCCAGTTCCACCAGAACTGGAGATGCAGGAACGCGAGTGTATACATCCATAGACTCCCCCCGCCGTTGAATGAACCAAGCCATACCAGTGCAACCGCAATGCCGAACACGCCGGTGACGAGAAACGGTCGCCGGCGTCCATGTTTTGCAGAGCAGCGATCTGAAAGCGCGCCGGCCAGTGGCGCCACGATCATCGCGATGAATGCGCCGGACGCAATGACGGAGCCGGCCACGCCTTCCTTCAACGCGGCATCGCGTCCGAGCATATCGGCGACCTGTGCCGGCACGAGCACCGGAACGACCGTCATCCATTGGGTAAAGAGCGCAAACCACAGCGACGCGATCTGTATGTGACTGAGCGTCGACAGGCGAGAAGCCGACGGTGTGACCGACACGTTTCGGGCTTGACTGGATAGGGTCATGTCGGAAGTCCATGAGCTTCGCGCAGAGACTTCGACGCCGCACGGCGGACGAAGGTCGTGGCCAATTCCGAGAGCCGTTCGAACACGACGGGGACTCCCATAGGACCAATGCGCCTGTATCGGTCGTGGTGCAAATGTCGGCATTGGCCGACGGCGAGTCCATCGACGAAGGCGCGGTGTACCGTCCCACTATGATAGCTGCCGTCGGTTGGCCCACAACCTGAAACGGCGCGAGGTCGGCAAGCGCGCTTCTCCGCCGCACTTAGCGACCGATCAACGCCCCGCCTGCGTCGACTGCCGCAACTTCGCCACCTCCGCCGCACCGACCGCCGGCGCGCCGTTGTTCCAGCCAGCCCGCACGAAGCTCAGCACTTCGGCGATCTGCTGATCGTCGAGCACCGCGGCGAAGCCGGGCATCGGAAACGGCGACGGCACGCCGTCGATCACGAGATCGCCGGTGCCGTTCAGCGTGACGTTGATCAGCGACGACGCGTCCTTCGCGAGCACGTTCGGATTGCCGGCGAGCGGCGCGAGCATCGGCGCGAAGCCGTGCCCGTCGACGCCGTGGCAATGCATGCAATACGCCGTATAGACGCGTGCGCCGGCATCGTTCGCGGGGCGATCGAGCGACACCTTCGTCGCCTGCGGATCGTACGTATAGGCGGCCGCGCCGGTGCCGCCGACCGGCGGCAGCGACTTCAGATACGTCGAGACTGCCGCGACGTCCTGATCGCTCATCGCTTGCGTGCTGTTGTTGATCACGCTCGTCATCGCGCCGAACGCCGATGCATGGCGATTCGCGCCGGTCTTCAGGAACGTGCGCAGATCCTCGTCGCTCCAGCGGCCGAGCCCGGCGTTGTGCTCGCCCGTGAGGTTCGACGCGAACCAGCCGTCGAGCAGCGCGCCGCTCAGGAATGCGCTGCCGCTTTCGTCGAGCGCACTTTCCTGGAACGCAACACCGCGCGGCGTGTGACACGACCCGCAATGTCCGAGCCCTTGCACCAGATACGCGCCGCGATTCCACGCGACGTCCTTGCCCGGCTTGTCGCGATACGCACCCTTCTCGAGAAACGCCATGTTCCAGAACATCAGCGGCCAGCGCATGTTCAACGGCCACTTGATGTCGGACTCGCGATTCGCCTGCTGCACCGGCGCGACGCCGTGCATGAAGAACGCGTACAGCGCCTTCACGTCGTCGTCGTCGACCTTCGCGTAGGACGGATACGGCATCGCCGGATACAGGTTGTGGCCGTCTTTCGCAACGCCCTCACGCAGCGCCCGCGCGAAATCGGCTTCGGTGTAGCCGCCGATGCCGGTCCGTGCGTCGGGCGTGATATTGGTCACGTAGATGCGGCCCATCGGCGTGTTCATCGGCAGGCCGCCGGCGAACGGCTTGCCTTTCGGCGCGGTGTGGCAGGCGGCGCAATCGCCGAGTTGAGCGAGGTAAGCGCCGCGTTGCACGAGCGTTTGATCGGCTGAACCGGTGGCTGCCGGCGTTGCGGCATCAGCAGGCGCCTGGGCGATAAACGGCAATGCGACGCATAGCGCTGCGCCAAGACCCTTCAGCATTTTTTTCATGTCGGGCTCCTTTCGCGTCAGGCGCTGTGCAGTTGGCGGCCAACCGGCAATTGCCGCAGCCGCGTGCCGGTGGCCGCATAGATCGCGTTGGTCAGCGCGGGCGCGAGCGCCGCGGTGCCGGGTTCGCCGATGCCGCCGGGCGCCTCGCCGCTCTTCACGATATGCACGTCGATCGGCGGCGTCTGGTTGATGCGCAGCATCCGGTAGTCGGTGAAGTTGTTCTGCTCGACGCGACCGTCCTTGATCGTGATCTCGCTATAAAGCGCCGCCGTGATGCCGAAGATGATGCCGCCCTGCACCTGCGCTTCGATCGTGTTCGGGTTGACGAACATCCCGCAATCGACCGCGCAGTTGACGCGCTTGACCGTCACTTCGCCCTGCTCGAGCGCGACCTCGACGACGATCGCGAAGAAGCTGCCGAACGCGTGCATCACCGAGATGCCGCGCCCTTGCCCCTTGGGCAGCGCGCTGCCCCAGTTGCCCGCTTGCGCGGCCAGGTTGAGTACGTTCAACGCGCGCGGCGATTTGCCGAGCAGATCGCGCCGGTACTGCACCGGATCGATCTTCGCGTGCGCGGCGAGTTCGTCGATGAAACTCTCGACGACGAACGTGCCGCGCGTCGGCCCAACGCCGCGCCAGAACGCGGTGGGCACCGCGTGCGGTTCCACGCGCACGTAGTCGACCAGCTGGTTCGGCAGGTCGTACGGCAGATCGGCGGCGACCTCCACCGCGTCGGGGTCGAGCCCGTTCTTGAACGCGGGCGGCGCGAAGCGCGCCATGATCGACGACCCGGCGATGCGATGCTGCCACGCGATCGGTTTGCCGTTCGCGTCGAGCCCGGCCGAGATCGTGTCGTAGTAGTACGGTCGGTACATGTCGTGCTGGATGTCCTCCTCGCGCGTCCACAGCACCTTGACCGGCGTCGACACCTGTTTGCCGACCTTCACGGCCTGCGTGACCATGTCGGTTTCGAGCCGCCGTCCGAAGCCGCCGCCGATCAGATGGTTGTGCACGATGATCTTGTCGGCGGGCAAGCCCGTGACCGCGACCGCCGCATCGACGACACGCGTCGGCACCTGCGAGCCGAGCCAGATTTCGCAGGCGTCGCCGCGCACGTGGACCGTGGCGTTGACCGGCTCCATCGTCGCGTGCGCGAGGAACGGCTGCTGGTAGACCGCGTCGACGCGCGACTTCGCATCGCCGAACGCGCGGCCGACGTCGCCGGCCTTGCGCGCCACCGCGCCGCCATGTTGCGAGGCCGCCGCCAGATCGTCGACGATGCGCTTCATCGATACCTGCGCGCCCGCGCCTTCGTTCCACTTGATGTCGAGCGCCTGCAGGCCGCGCTTCGCGGCCCACGTGTGAGCGCCGATCACCGCGACCGCGTTGTCGAGCTTGATGACCTCGCGCACGCCGGGGATCGTCTTCGCATGCGTATCGTCGACGCTCGCGAGCGTGCCGCCGAACACCGGACAGTTCGCGATCGCCGCGTAAACCATCTCGGGCAAGCGCACGTCGAGGCCGAACTGCGCGGTACCGTCGACTTTCTCCGGCGAATCGAGACGCTTCGCCGGCGTGCCGATCAGCTTGAAGTCCTTCGGGTCTTTTAACGGCACGTTCTGCGGCGCGGGCAGCGCGGAGGCGGCCTGCGCGAGCTGACCATAGCTCGCGCTGCGATTACTGGCCGGGTGGATCACCTGAGCGGCCTGAGCATGACAACTCGCCGGATCGACCTGCCACTGCTGCGCGGCCGCGTTGATCAGCATCACGCGCGCAGTCGCGCCCGCGCGGCGCATCGGCTCCCACGCGAAGCGGATCGACGTCGATCCGCCGGTCAACTGGCCGCCGAGCAGCGGGTCCATGAAGAGCTTTTCGTTGGGCGGCGCGTGATCGAGCGTGACCGTGCCGAGCGGCACTTCGAGTTCCTCGGCGATCAGCATCGGAATCGACGTATAGACGCCCTGACCCATCTCGACCTTCGGAATCACGAGCGTGACCTTGCCGGCGTTGTCGATCTGGATGAACGCGTTCGGCGCGAACACGCCGTTTTGCGGCGCCTCGTTCGCATCGCCGCCGATCACGCTCTTGCCCGCCTTCTGATCCTGGCTCGCGGCCGGCATGCTGAAGCCGAGCAGCAGGCCGCCGCCGGCCGCGGCGCCGACCGTCACGCCGAATTTGAGGAAGCCGCGCCGCGAGATGCCGCGTGCGTGCCGCGTGTCGGTGTCAGCCGGCTGCGCGCCGTTCTGTGCATCGAGCAATCCCTGGGACATGTCAGGCCCCCTTCGCGGCGTGCTTGATCGCCGCGCGCACGCGGTGATAGGTTCCGCAGCGGCAGATGTTGCCCGCCATCGCGGCGTCGATGTCGGCGTCGCTCGGATTGGGATTGCGCGCGAGCAGCGACGCCGCCGACATCACCTGCCCCGACTGACAGTAGCCGCATTGCACGACGTCGAGCTCACGCCAGGCCTGCTGCACTTTCTGGCCCGTCGGCGTGGCGCCGAGCGCTTCGATCGTGACGATCTTGCGGTCGCCGACCGCCGCCGCGGGGAACACGCACGAGCGCACCGCGACGCCATCGAGATGCACGGTGCATGCGCCGCATTGCGCGATGCCGCAGCCGAACTTGGTGCCGGTCAGCCCGACGAGATCACGCAGCACCCACAGCAGGGGCATGTCGGGCGGGGCATCGACGGTATGGGTTTGGCCGTTGATATTGAGCGTTGTCATGAGCGGCTCCGGGTGGGGATGTTGTTGTGGTCACGCGGTTTAGATCGCGACACCGCACCAGACCGCCGACACGCACCGGTTTTGTTCGGCGTGTCGCGCTAATAAGCCATGAAATGCGGCCTGTGAGCGAGCGGGTGTCGCAAGAAAACCGGCCGATTGTAGCGGTGTCGAAAGAAGTTCGCTTTGACGGTGCCAGGCGGCACATCGCATGCTGTGCGCGGTGGATCGCATGTGTCGGCTGGAGCGATGCGTTACCATCGACGGATCGATCCGTTAGCGTGATCGCGCGACCCGCTGCATCGCACTGCGTGGTGTTGCGACGCACGATTCCGTCGAATCACCTCAGCCGCTGGAGCCGCCGATGAACGACCCGCAATGCACTCAATTCCTCACGGACATTCGCCGACCATTGCTTGCGCTGCACAAGGCGATTCTCGATCACGAACGCGCCGCGTACGAAAAGGAGTTCGGCCCGGTAACGCCGGCGGCATTCCTGCAGGTGCTGATCAACGGCTCGGGGTTTCGTTGGCTGACGCCGCTGTCGACGGTGATCGCGAGCGTCGACGAAGTTCTCGACGACGCGGAAGCCGAGGCCGGCGACCGTCTCGCGACCGCCGAGGCCGTGGTCGGCCTGTTCTCGCCCGACCAACCGCACAATCACTTCCTGCCGCGTTATCTGCCGCTCTTGCAGGCCGATCCCGCGATCCTGCATTACCACGGTGAGGTATCGCGGCTGCTGCGCGGAGGGCAAACGACGTAACGGCGATTCGCACCAGGCACGGCGGCGGCGCGTGCGCTGCCTGCCGGCTCCTGCATTGCCTCACCGTTCATAAACGGCTGCGGGTCGAGGCCGCATGGTTGATCGTCGGTATTCTTGCGCAGATCGAGCGGAATGCTCTGACGTGAAGGTACTTTTGCAACGATTCGTCGACCGCCGGAATGCGCGGTCGATCAAATTACCTGGTTTAGCTGAATAAATTCAAGGTGAGCTTTTGCGGGAACGTGGAAGCTCAGCCGCGCCCCTGCGGCAGATATGACAGCGGATCGACCGGCTTGCCGTCGCGCCGCACTTCGAACCCCACCGACACACGCGAGTTGTTCTCGTCGCCCATCTCCGCGATCTGCTGTCCCTTGCGGACGATGTCGCCCATCTTGACCATCAGCTTGCGGTTGTGCGAATACGCGGTCAGAAAATCCTTGTTGTGCTGGACGATGATCAGACTGCCATAGCTGTTCAGTCCGGTGCCCGCGTACATCACCTTGCCGTCGGCGGCGGCTCGCACCGGATCGCCCGCGTTGCCGCCGATCTCGATGCCGCGTGTTTCGCCGGGCTGGTACGCTTCGACGACGCTGCCCGCGGCAGGCCACGCGAGCGTCACGCTGCTCGCGTGCCGGCGGGTTTCCTGCGTGACTTCGCGGACTGCGGTGGCATCCGGAGCCGGCGCGGCGGACTGTGTCGAAGCTTGCGCCGACGTTTGCGCTGTCGCTTGTGACGCACGCTGCGCCGCGGATTGCGCCGCCGCCTTCGCGGCGGCCGCCGCATTGGCCGCCTTCGCCGCGCGCACCGTCTCCGGCGACGCAACGTGCAGCACCTGCCCCGGCTTCAGCCGCGCCGACGCCTTCAATCCGTTCCATGCCTGCAACTGCTTGACGCTGATGTGATGATGCTGCGCAACCCGCGCGAGCGTGTCGCCGCGCCTGACCCGATACACGAGCGGCGGCGATTTCTTCAGTGGCGCGTTATCGCTGGCGTCGATCGACAGCGGCGCGGCTGCCGCCGGGTCGCCAGACGCCGCTCCCGTCGCATTCGCCGCCGGCACGCCGGACGCCGCGTTGGCGCTGGTTGCCGCACCGTTCTGCGCATTCGGCTGCCCAACGTTCGCACAACCGCTGACGGCCAGCGCGACCCACGCGCCAGCGAGACTGGCCAATAACGTTCTGTCGAAACGCTTTCTCATCCTGTTCGACTCCTGCTGTATGAATGCGCAAGCCGGATAGCCCGATGCCGCGGACGAGGTGCGCGATCTTCGGCCGCGCGGCCTTCCCGACGGCACGGCGAAGCCGCCTCGTATGGCGCTCATTTCCTGCCTGCTTGCCGATCAAATTTCTCGCGGAATTCTAAAGTGTCGTTCAATAAAAACGCCTGCCCCACACACTCTGATACAGACGTTACGAGCCGTATTTCCGCGTTACGACGGCACGTGTATTGGGACGCCAACGACGCATACATCACCGCTTCGCCGCGGCGCGTTCAGACTTGTCGACATTCGACTTATCGGCAGGCGGGAGGGGAACTTGAATAGCCATGCGTCGCGTCGGAGGGCGCAAAAAAGGCCAGCCTTCGAAGTCCGAAGGCTGGCCGATCTGCGTTTGAAGAGCAGCGAACTAGAACTTATGCCGGATCGCCGCGCGCACGACGACCTGCTTCGACGTCGACGACGGCGACTGCGTGCCGGGGATGAATGCGAAATCGAGGATCGATAGCGTGGAATCGCCGGTGACCTGTTGATAGGCGCCCTGCAGATAGAGGTCGGTGCGCTTGGACAGGTTGTAGTCGGCCATCAGGCCGAACGTATGGATGCGCGGCTTCACGCCGCCGTTCGATGCGTCGTAGGTTTCCATCGTGTACACGTACTGCGCGCCGACGAACAGCACCGGCGAAATCTGATATTTGCCGTTGATCTCGAAGTTCTGATACTTGAGCGAATTCAGCAGCACGCCCGGCGGTGTGACGGGCACGAGCGGCACCAGCGGCTCGATGCCGAGATAGCCGTTTGCGGTCGGCTCCAGGTAGTTCGAATTGCTATAGACGAAGCCCGCCGTCGCCGGTCCGAACGTATAGGTGATGCCGCCGCCGAACACGCGCAGGCGCGTCGCGACGAAGCCGGCGTCGTTCGCGGTGATCGCCCCGTTCGAGCCGTTGCCCGGATTGTCGGCCTGCAGATAGGCGGCCGCGACCAGCAGCCCGCCGTACGTGTACTGGCCGCCGAAGCTGTAGGCGCGATTGTTGGCGAAGTTCGTGTCGTTGCTGAAGCTGTAGGTGCCGCCGAACTGGAAGCCCGAGGTCGACGGGCTCGTGTACTTGACGGTGTTGTCGAGGCGGAACGTGTTGTCGGTGTTGTCGTTGTCGTACGGATGCGAGAACAGCTCGCCGCCCCAATTGCCGTTGGCCGTGGTCTGCGCGAGATAATCGACGACCGAGTCGTATTGCCGGCCGAACGTCAGCGTGCCGTACGCCTCTGAACTGAGTCCGACGAAAGCCTGCCGGCCGAACAGGCGGCCGCCCTGCCCGAGCCGCCCGGAATTCAGATCGAAACCATTCTCGAGCTGGAAGATCGCCTTCAGGCCGCCGCCGAGATCTTCGGAACCCTTCAGGCCCCAGCGGCTTCCCTGCGCAAGACCGCTGGCGAGTTCATAAACATGGCCGTGGCCGACATTGTTCGTGTAGTTGATGCCTTCGTCGATCACGCCGTACAGCGTGACGCTAGTCTGCGCGGCGGCAGGCGCGGCAAGAACGGCAGACGCAGCAATGGAGACAGCCAGCGCGAGCACTTGCTTGTTCATGATGATCTCCCTGCACCGCGAGTGATAGGACAACTCGATCCGGCCGCTTTGTTCTCTTTGCTCTTTGTTCTCGTCACTTTTCCAGCAGTTCTGAAGACTGCTCCAATAGCTGCGCTTTTCCGGAAATCCTCACACGACATAGTCTGGCCGTCCATGCGTGGATGCGCCAAGCATCGAGAATGTTGCTAATTCTCCACTGCGCGTTGCTGCCTCTTTTTTCGTAACGTCGCTTCAGGTAAACAGCAGCCGCTGCTGCGGTCTCGCTGCGTCATCGTCATGAAAAGAAATATAATCTGCGCCTTTGCTGCGATGCAACGGAACTCGGCGTCACCGCGAAGGTCAACTTCACAGCCCGCTGACACGGCCGCCGTGCGATACCGGTCGAGCGTGGCGAGATGGGCCACTGGCGACGCCAGCACGGATCACCTCACCGCCGCAGCACCCAATCCCATATTAAAAAGCCTTGTGAGACGCCCGCCGCGCTGGATCAGCGCGCCGTCGCACGGGGCTGCTTTTGACGCAAACAATGGCCAAGTCATCTTCCCGCCTGATCGAGCTCGACTTTTTCCGCGGACTGGTTCTGCTGATCATCGTCGTCGATCACATCGGCGGCAGCATTCTGTCGCGCGTGACGCTGCATGCGTACGCGCTGTGCGATGCCGCCGAAGCATTCGTGTTCCTCGGCGGCTTCGCGACCGCCACCGCCTATGCGACGCTCGCCGAGCGGCGCAATGAGACGATCGCGCGCGGCCGCTTCCTGCGCCGCTCGTTCGAGATCTATCGCGCGTTTCTCGTCACCGCCGGGCTGATGCTGCTGGTGAGCGCGGTGCTGACCGCATTCAGCATCGACGGGCCGAATCTCGCCACGACCGATCTCGACGACCTGATCGACACGCCGCTTGCCGCGCTGCGCGACATCGTGCTGCTACGCCGCCAGCCGTACCTCGCGTCCGTGCTGCCGATGTACGCGTTCTTCGCGCTGCTGGTGCCCGCGATCCTGCCGCTCGCGCGCAGCAGGCCTTGGCTGCTGGTCGCCGGCAGCGTCGCGCTGTGGGCCGGCGCACCGGCGATCAGCCAGTACCTTCCCGCCGCGCCCGACATGCACTGGAACTTCAACCCGTTCGCGTGGCAACTGATGTTCGTGCTCGGCGTGCTCGCGCGCTGCCAGCCGGTGTATCAGCGCACCAGCGCGCATCGATCCGGATGGCTCGTCAGTGTGCTGGCGTTCGCGGTGGTCGTGGGCGCCGCGTACTACAAGCTCGTTGTGCTGGATGCGCCACTTGCCGGGAGCCTCAAGCAGAACCTGTCCTACCTGCGCGCTGGGAACTTCCTCGCGATCGCGTGGCTCGTCGCCAATCTGGTCGAACTCGGCTGGGCGAAGAAGGTCGCGCGGCGGCTGCCGTGGGTCGGCGTGATCGGGCGTCAGGGTTTGCTGTGCTTCATTGCCGGCGCGGTGATTTCGCTGGTGATCGACTCGGTGCTCTACGCGGCGACCGATGGTTACCTGAACTATCCGCTCGGACTGCTCGCCGATGCGGCCGCGGTCGGCGCGCTGTTTGCCGTCGCGTTGGCCGTGGAGCCGCTGAAGCGGTTCGTCGGGCGGCTCGTGGACGGGCGGCTGCGGACGTCGGGCTGAAGAACTTTTCGGCTACGTTTCGAGCGCCCTTCGAGCGCGTCCCTGACGCGTCGCGATTTTCGGGGCACTTGACGTACCCTTGGCGCCCGAAGAACTTTGCGCGCATAAAGCGCCATCCTTCTCTGCGCCACTTTCCATCTCAAATCTGGCGCCAATGCTGATAGCATGACGGCCGCGCGCGAGTCCCGCGCCCGCCGTCCTTCCCTACTGACATGCGTCGATTCCTCAGTTTCGCCCTCGCACTGCTTGCCTTCGCCGTCGGCGCGCCCGCGTTCGCGAGCACGGTTGCGAGCCGCAGCTTCCATTCCGATACGCTCAGCCGCGACTGGAACTACACGATCTACCTGCCGGGCGGCTATCGCGCGGACGGTCCGCGCCTGCCGGTGCTCTACCTGCTGCACGGCAATAACGGCGACGCCAACGACTGGCTCACGCGAGGTCATTTGCAGAACGCCGCGGACACGCTGATCGAGCGCAAGGAGATTGCCCCGGTCGTCATCGTGATGCCGCAAGGCGGCACGGACTGGTACGTCGACCGCAAGGAAAAGATGGAGAGCGCGTTCTTCGACGATCTGCTGCCCGAGATCGAAACGCACTACGCGGTCGCGACGCAGCGCGGAGGCCGGATGATCGGCGGCGTGTCGATGGGCGGCTTCGGCGCGCTGCGCTACGCGCTGACGCGGCCCGAGATGTTTTGCGGCGCGCTGCTGCTCAGTCCGGCGATCTACACGAACGAGCCGCCGCGCGCGTCGGCGGCGCGGCGGGTCGGCGTGTTCGGCGAGCGCCAGTTCGATTCGCGCGTGTGGCACGAGCTCAACTATCCGGCGCAGTGGGACCGCTACATGAGCCAGGCGTATCGCCTGCCGATGTTCATCGCATCCGGCGACGACGACCTCGACATCCAGGCCGACGCGTCGCTGCTATACACGCATCTGCGGCTCGCGGGCAATCCGGCGGCGCTGCGCATCATCGACGGCGGCCACACGTGGGACGTGTGGAGCGCGCTGTTGCCCGCCGCGCTCAAATACACGCTCGGCTGCGTGAAGCCGCCGGCGCAGGAGCATCCGTCGAATCAGCGCCCTTGAGCCGGCGCGGCACGCGAGGCGCACGGCCGCCCAGCCCCGCGTCCCTCGACGCCCGCGCTACTCCACGAGATCGGTCCACAGCACCATCAGCACCGTCATCAACGCTGGGCCGATGAAAATCCCCAGCAGCCCGAACGTCTCCGCGCCGCCGAGAATGCCGAACAGCACGAGCAGAAACGGCAGGCGCGTCGAGTTGCCGATCAGCACCGGCCGCACGAAGTGCTCGGCGACGAACACGACGACCGCGCCGAACACCAGCAGCCCGGCCGCCGCGACCATCGAGCCCTGCACGAGCAGCCACAGCGCCGCAAGACCGAACACGATCGGCGCGCAGAACGGCAGCATCGCGGCGATCGCCGTGACGAAGCCGAGCAGCGCCGCATGCGGCACTCCGGTCACGAAGTAGGCGACGCCAAGCAACAGGCCTTCGCCGACACCGACCACGATCAACCCCGACACGGTGCCGCGCACCGCGGTACCCATATGCGCGACGAGGTCCGCGCCGCTATCGCCGAAACCGCGTCGCGCGGCCTTCAGCAGCGAGCCGGACAGCCGCGGCCCCGCCTGAAAAATCACGAACAGCGTGACCAGCATGAACGCGAACACCATTGCCGCATGCGCGGCGCGCGCGCCGAAATGCCGGCCGAGCGTCATCACCGTATTGCTGTGCAAGCCTTTCATCGCGGCCGAGTCGCGCAGCGGCTGAGCAAGATTGGCCTGCCACCAGGAAGTGATCTGCTGCACGCCGAACGGCAGACGGTTGATGAAGTCCGGCAGCGCGATGCCGTTCTCCTGCACGCTGCGGAACCAGTCGTTCAGCTCGTGCGCCTCGCGCAGCGCCTGGGCGATGCCGAGCCCGACCGGCAGCAGCACGAGCACGGCGATCACCAGCGTGAAGACCGTCGCGAGCAAGGTCGCGCGCCCCTTGAACCAGTGGCTGCCCGCTACCTTGTGCAGCAGCGGCCACAGCGCGATCGCGACGACCCCGGCCCACGCCACCACTACGATGAAATCGCGCACCACCCACAATGCGAGCAGCGCGAGACCGATATAGAGCGCGAGCGATGCCGCCTTCTGCTTTTTCAGGCGCTCGGCGGCGACGGACGACGCTTCGGGAGAGTTGGGGGGGACTGCGGGAGGGCGTGGAATCATGTGAACTCTTGTGTTTTTGAACGGTGTGCGCGCGAGCCGACCTCAAAAATTCAAACCCGCTACACTGACGGCTCAGTTCGCCGCCCGACATTCGACATCTTAAAGGAAGCGTTGCCGCCTCTCTCCCGGCCGCCCTCCTCGTCGCGCCACAGGCAACACAGCGTTGCAAAAATATGCATTATTAAAAAATCACATAAAAAATGCTTGCAACGCCTGTCATTTCGGCGAATCGCTAATGTCAAGTCTGATTATTGCTAATTCCGGAACGGTGTTTCAACGGTGACACAATAGCTATCCGGCGCGCGTGGGACTAAATTCGGCACTCCACAATACGGAGCCGATGATGACCCTGGAGTCCATCCCCCTCGACGGTAGCAATGGCGTACGCATCGAAATTCTCGAGAGCTCCGACACGACGCTGGTGATCCGCTGGGTCGAGCCGGGCCGCTGCCACTACGGTGAGCAGCGCTGGCGCCGCCGCTCGGCGCATTCTTCCGGCACCTGCGCGGTGTCGCGCCGCAAGATCCGTCGCGGTGACCCTGTGTTCAAGCCGGCCGAGCGCCCGGCGCCGTCGAATGCGTCCGCGATGATCTGCGCGGAAATCCTCGAACCGCTGCTTGAAGCGGCCTGACGCACGAAACGTTCCCGAGTCCCGCGCACCAAGCGCGGGTTTCAATTCGTTGTGTTCCGGGGGCGATCTCCCTACTGCCCACGTGCCCTTAGCGAGCGCGTGCCCGGCGGCCGCGGCATCGCAAGATGCGGCGCCGCGCCGGCCCCGCTGCCGGTTGCCGCCCCGCGCCTCGTGCGTTAAGGTGGACTCGTTGCGCCCGCCCGACCGCCGGCTCGCTATCCGGTGGCGGCCGCGCGCCTTCCACCACCGCGCCGCGCCCGCCGCGACGCCGTTTGAGGGCCGATCATGGCAGAAGACACGCCGCAAACCCGCGCGGCCAACGCCGCTTCCACGCCTCCCGCCTCCTCCGCTCCTCCCGCTTTGCTGATCCCGCCGCAGCAGTTCTCTCTCGACGTGCTGCTCGAAAAGTATGCGAAAGGCGACGAGCAATCGGCCGACGATGTATATCGCCGCGTCGCGCGCGGCGTCGCCGAGGCCGAGCCGCCCGAGTTGCGCGCGTCGGTCGAGGAACAGTTCGTCGACAACATGCGCCACGGCGCGCTCGGCGCGGGCCGCATCATGAGCGCGGCGGGCAGCGGCATCGCCGCGACGCTGATCAACTGCTTCGTGCAGCCGGTTGGCGATTCGATCCAGGGCGTCGATGAACAGGGCTTGCCCGGCATCTACGTGGCCCTGCTGCAGGCGGCCGAAACGATGCGGCGCGGCGGCGGCGTCGGCTATAACTTCTCCGCGATCCGGCCGAAGGGCGCACGCGTTCACACCACGAGTTCGGCCGCCTCGGGTCCGTGCAGCTACATGGACGTGTTCGACGCGTCGTGCCGTACCGTCGAAAGCGCGGGCTCGCGGCGCGGCGCGCAGATGGCGGTGCTCGACTGCAACCACCCTGACCTGCTCGAATTCATCGAGGCCAAGCATTCGACGGGACGCTGGAACAACTTCAACGTGTCGGTCAGCGTCACCGACGAGTTCATGCGCGCGGTCGAAAACGACGAGCCGTGGCAACTGGTCCATCGCGCCGAGCCGTCGCCGGCGCTGCGCGCGGCCGGCGACGTGCGGCAGCGCGAAGACGGCCTGTGGGTCTACAGCGAACACCCGGCGCGCGCGATCTGGGACCGCATCATGCGCTCGACGTACGACGTCGCCGAGCCCGGCATCGTGTTCATCTCGCGGATGAACGAGGACAACAATCTGCGCGCCATCGAAACGATCCGCGCGACCAATCCGTGCGGCGAGCAGCCGCTGCCCGCGTACGGCTGCTGCAACCTGGGACCGCTCAATCTGACGCGCTTCGTCGTCGATCCGTTTGCGCAGTTGCAGGAGCGCCAGCCGTCGTTCGACTGGGAGGGCCTCGCGCGGCGCACCCGCACGCAGGTGCGTTTTCTCGACGACGTGCTCGACGTCACGCTGTGGCCGCTGCCGCAGCAATACGACGAATCGCGCGCGAAGCGGCGCATCGGCGTCGGCTTCACCGGCCTCGGCGATACGCTCGTGATGATGGGCCTGCGCTACAACTCGCAGGAAGGCCGCGATTTCGCGGTGCGCATCGCGCGGCTGATGCGTGACGAGGCGTATCGCGCATCGGTCGAACTCGCTAAGGAGCGCGGCGCGTTCGAGCTGTTCGACGCCGCGCGCTATCTGGAAGCCGGCACGTTCGCGTCGCGCCTGCCCGATGACATTCAGCAGGCGATCCGCCGCGACGGCATTCGCAACAGCCACCTGCTGTCGATCGCGCCGACCGGCACCGTGAGCCTCGCGTTCGCCGACAACGCGTCGAACGGCATCGAGCCGGCGTTCTCGTGGACTTATACGCGCATGAAAGTGATGGCCGACGGCGGTCGCGAATCGTTCGACGTCGAGGACTACGCGTACCGGCTCTATCGCGAGCTCGGCGGCGACGTGAGCCGGCTACCCGACTATTTCGTCAGCGCGCTGCAGATGTCGGCGCGCGACCATCTCGACATGATGGCGGCCGTCCAGCCATACGTCGACACGTCGATCTCGAAGACCGTCAACGTGCCAGCCGACTATCCGTTCGACGCGTTCGAAAGCCTCTACTTCGATGCATGGAAAAGCGGGCTGAAGGGCCTTGCCACCTATCGCCCCAACGACACGCTCGGCGCGGTGCTGAGCGTGACGCCCGCGCAGGCCGACGACACGCTCGCCGAGATGGACCAGGACCCGCTGCGTATCGCGATCGATCATCGGCCCAGAGGCGAGTTGCCGGCGATCATCGAGAAGGTCGAGTATCTGACCCAGGCGGGCAAGAAGTCGCTGTATGTCGCGGCGTCCTTCATCGAGGTGACGGGGCGACTCGGCGGCGAGGACGTGACGATCGAGCGGCCGATCGAGTTCTTCATTCCGACCGGTCAGCGCGACGAGTCGCAGCAGTGGATCACCGCGACGATGCGTTCACTGTCGCTGGCCGCGCGCGGCGGCTTCGTTGCGCGCAATCTGCAGGATATGCGCAAGGTGTCATGGGATCGCGGACAGGTGCGGCTCGGCGACGTGCAGCGTCTCGACGGTCATCGCGCGCCGCGCTGGCACGATTCCGAAGTGGCGGCGCTCGCGTTCGCGATCCAGCAAATCCTGTATCGACGCGGCTTTCTCGACGCCGAGGGCAATCAGGTCGCGTCGCGGATGCTCGCGCGTTTGCCGCGCGGGCACATGAAAACCGACATGGCGCTGTCCGCCGATTTCGGCATCCGTCCGAATCCAGCGGATAGCGCCGACACCTTGCTGCAGCCGAACGGCACGCAAGGACTGCACACGATGCTCGGACGCAAATGCGCTTCGTGTGGCGCGAATGCGGTGATTCGCAAGGACGGCTGCGATTTTTGTACCGCGTGTGGGGAGGTGGGGGCGTGCGGGTAGTGTGAGGCGAGGAGCGCGCTGGCACCCAGGCCGAACGCGCTCATTGAAGGCTATGCCTCACCCCACCCTCGCGTAGTAAAGATTCTGCGGATGCTTCGCCTCCGCGAAGAAAAACCAGCGCTCCGCCACGAGCCCCGCATACTGCACGAGACAAGCCGCGGCCAGCAAGCCGAACGACCCGCCAGGCGAACGCAGCCCCGAGCCCAGCACGATCAACACGACCGGCACGACGAACGCACCCACGAGAAAGCCCCATTTGACGCCACGCAACGTCCGCGCCGATTTGCCGTGAAAGAACTCGCGCAAATTGAACGCACCGGCGGTGAAGCCTCGTGACACCTGCACGAGCTTCGGATTGCGGATGCCCGTCGCGCTCTGCACCGTCGATTTCGGCCGCAAGCGCGCATTGCGCATGAGCGACGCGTAGCGGCTCGCGCAACCGGCGAGCGTCAGCAGGCACGCGCAGACCGCCAGTCCCGCCGTCAGCGCGGGCGCGAACCATGCGCTCAGTGCGGTCGCGAGCGTCAAGCCCGATGCGCAGCCGAGCAGCACGAAGTTCACCAGCGTCAGCGGCGTCGCCCACTCCTGCAGAAAGCGCAGGCACGCATAGATCATCGCGGTGCAGACGAACAGCGCGGCGCTCGCGAGCACACCGAGCCAGCCGAGCGCGAGCGACCACGGCGAGCCGAGCCAGTGCGCGACGCCGTACAGGCACGCGCACGCCAGAAACGCCGGCAGGCACAGGCATTCGCGCGACAGCCACGAGGTGCGCCACATCGCGATCGCGCGCCACGCACGTTCCGGATGGCCCAGATGGAAGAACGACGCGATCAGACCAAGACCGCCCAGCAGCACCGCGAGCGCCGCGCCGCTCACGTAGAACGCGGTGGCGGCGGGTTGCGCAACGACGCCCAGGCACGCCGCACTCTCGACGCCGACGAGCGCGATCAACAGCCCCTGCGCCGCGCCGCTCAGCGTGGTCAGGAAGACTACGGAAAAAGCCGGATTCATCGTGTGGCCTCGTTGTCGTTCAAATGCGCTTCGCGATCGACGCGAGATGCACTTCGCCATGCGCGAGCTGCCCCTCGAGCTGCGAGTCGGGCGAGCCCGACGTGTGCGTGGCATCGCCGGTGGTCGTTCCTGACGATTTGCACGAGCACCCGTCGCCGCCGCAACTCGCCGACGCGATCGGCACGCGCGGCAAATAGTGATTCGCGGGGCGCGTGCCCCACTCCGGCATCAACTGATAGCCGCCGCGCTCGCGGATCGCTTGCGACACTACCGACTCCGGATCGTGGATATCGCCGAACAGCCGCGCGGATGTCGGACAGGCGAGCACGCAGGCCGGCTTGCGATCGCGCTCGGACAGATGCTCGTCATGAATGCGATCGACGCACAGCGTGCACTTGGTCATCTCCTTGCGCGCTTCGTCGAGTTCGCGCGCGCCGTACGGGCACGCCCAGGCGCAATACTTGCAGCCGATGCAGCGATCGAAATCGACCAGCACGAGACCGTCTTCCTTGCGCTTGTAGCTCGCGCCCGTGGGACACACCGGCACACACGGCGGGTCCTCGCAATGCAGGCACGACTTCGGGAAATGGATCATCTCCGTGTCGGGGAAGCTGCCCGCTTCGAAACTCTGCACGCGGTTGAAGAACGTGCCGGACGGGTCCGCGTCGTAAGGATTGAAATCGGCGAGGCTGCCCGATTCGCCTGACGTGTTCCATTCCTTGCAGCTCGTCACGCACGCCTGGCATCCCACGCATACGTTCAGATCGATTACCAGCGCCATCTGGGTCATTGCAAGCTCCTTGCCGTGGCTTTAGCGGTCGTCGCCGTTAGTTTCGGCGCGGCGCAACGTCCCGCGCAGGCGAGCCGCGAATTCTCCGCGTCCCGCGAAATAGGTCTGGACGATGCGCGACACCACACTCTTCTGTGCAACCGCGCCGGGTAATTCGGGCATCGCCTCGAACTGCGGCAGCGTGTGCCGCGCGTCGGCTTCGGCCGGATAGATGCGCACGCGCACGTCGTACCAGGCGGCCTGGCCCGTCACCGGATCGGAGTTCGACATGCGCGCGGGTGCCTCGTCGCAGCCCGGCAGCTCGTCGGTGATCAGGTGATTGAGCAGGAAGCCGCGCTGCGATTCGTTCGCGTCCGGACCGAGATTCCATGCGCCCGCCGCTTTGCCGATCGCGTTCCACGTCCATACGGTGCCCGGTTCGACGGTCTCGCTGTAGCGCGCCATACAGCGCACGCGGCCCCATTGCGATTCGACGTAGATCCAGCTGCCGTCGGCGATGCCGTTCGCGCTCGCCGTTTTCGGATTCACATAAAGGTAATTTTCCCCATGAATCTGCCGCAGCCACGCGTTCTGCGAATCCCACGAGTGATACATCGCCATCGGCCGCTGGGTGACCGCGGCGAGCGGGAATCGCGCGAGATCCGTCGCCGCGCTTTCGAGCGGTGCGTACCAGAACGGCAGCGGATCGAAGTACCTGTCGACGCGCGCGCGCAGATGGTCGGGCGGCTGCCGGCCGCTCGTGCGTCCTTGCGCGGCGAGCCTGAACTTCTGCATCACGTCCGAGTAAAGCTGGATCAGAATCGGTTCGCTGAATTTGCGGAAACCGTTTTTGACCGCCCAGTCGAGATACGGTCCGTTGCAGTTGCGCATGTACTGCAAGGTCTCGGGCAAGCGGTAATGGAATACGCAGTTGTTCTTCGCGTACTGCTCCCATTGATTCGGATTCGGCTCGCCGACGAGCGCCTTGTCGCCATCCTTGCCGCGCCAGCCGATCAGAAAGCCGACCCCGGAACCGGGCGACGTGGTGTGATTGACGATGAAGTCCGGATAGTCGCGAAAGCGCCGCCCGCCATCCGCATTGGTGAACGCCGGAAACCTCAGGCGCGACGCCAGTTCGATCAGCACTTCCTGGAACGGCTTGCATTCGCCGGTCGGCGGCACGACCGGTACACGCACCGAATCGACGGGGCCGTCGAACTCGGAGATCGGCCGGTCGAGCATCGACATCGCGTCGTAACGTTCGAGGTAAGTCGTGTCCGGCAGGATCAGATCGGCGAACGCGGTCATCTCCGACTGGAACGCGTCGCACACGACGAGAAACGGAATCTTGTAGTCGCCGTTGGCGTGTTTGTCGGCGAGCATCTCGCGCACCTTCATCGTGTTCATCGACGAATTCCACGCCATGTTGGCCATGAAAATCATCAGCGTGTCGATGGGATACGGATCGCCGCGCCACGCGTTGGTGATCACGCTGTGCATGACGCCGTGCACCGCGAGCGGATATTCCCACGAGAACGCCCGGTCGATGCGCACCGGGCCGCCGTGTTCGTCGATGAACAGATCCTCGGGTGCGGCGGGCCAGCCTAGCGGACCCGTCGCAAGCGGTGTATCGGGCTTCACCGCGGCGGGGTCGTTCGGTGGTTTCGCCGATGGCGGCACCGCGCGCGGGAACGGCGACTTGTGACGAAAGCCGCCGGGCCGGTCGATCGTGCCCAGCAGCGACATCAGCACGGCGAGCGCGCGGATCGACTGAAAGCCGTTCGAATGCGCGGCGAGCCCGCGCATCGCATGAAAAGCGACCGGGTTGCCCGTGACCGTCTCGTGCGTTTCGCCCCACGCGTCGGTCCAGCGGATCGGCAGCGTGATGCGGTGCCGGCGGCCCGCCTCGATCATCTCGCCGGCGAGCCGCCGGATCGTCTCGGCCGCGATGCCGGTGATCGCCGCCGCCCATTCGGGCGTGCACTCGGCGACGCGCTCGCGCAGCAATGCAAACGACGGCGTTACCGGCTTGCCGTTGTCGAGCGTGTAACGGCCGTCGAGCGCGGGCCTCACGCCGCTCGCATGATGCGGCACCGCGCGCTGGGTGGCCGGGTCCCACCACAGATGATTCTGCGGAAACAGCGGATTGCCTTCGGCCCGTTCGGGATCGCGCACGAACAAACCGAAGTTTTCGCTCGCTTCGTCGAGATCGATCAGCTCCGCCGCGTTCGTGTAGCGCTGCACGAACTCGTGATCCCACGCGTCGGCGGCGATCAGTTCGTGCAGGAACGCCATGAACAGCGCGCCGTCGGTGCCGGGCTTGATCGGCACCCATTCGTCCGCGATCGCCGCATAGCCGGTGCGGATCGGATTGATCGCGATGAAGCGGCCACCCGCGCGCTTGAACTTCGCAATCGCGATCTTCAGCGGATTCGAATGATGATCTTCCGCGGTGCCGATCATGAAGAACAGCTTCGCGCTGTCGAGATCCGGTCCGCCGAATTCCCAGAACGAACCGCCGATCGTATAGATCATGCCGGCCGCCATGTTCGACGAGCAAAAGCCGCCGTGCGCCGCATAGTTCGGCGTACCGAACTGTTTGGCGAACAGGCCGGTCAGCGCCTGCATCTGGTCGCGGCCCGTGAACAGCGCGAACTTCTTCGGATCGCTCGAGCGAATCGCGGCGAGACGCTTTTCGAGCACGTCGAACGCGGTGTCCCACGAGACCGGCTCGAACTGCGCGCTGCCGCGCTGCGCGCCGGCCTTGCGCATCAAAGGCTGCGTAAGGCGCGCGGGCGAGTACTGCTTCATGATGCCGGAGGCACCCTTCGCGCAGATGACGCCCTGATTGAGCGGATGCTCCGGATTGCCGTCGATATAGCGCACCTCGCCGTCGCGCAGATGCACGCGGATGCCGCAGCGGCACGCGCACATGTAGCAGGTGGTGGTCTTGACATCGAGCCGTTCGTTCTGCGTGCGGGCGTGGTGCTCCATGGCCATCTCCGTCGTTGCTTCTGGTGGGCCGAAGCGCGCGTCATACGCGCTGCTCATACGATATCGACCATCGTATTCGCACCTGCCTCACAAGGGAAATCGCGATTTGCGAGCAAAACTATCCGGCGCACCGATAGTTTCGGTTTCGCTTTCAGCTATCCGCTTTTTTCGACGGCGTGTCCAGTCGGGTGAGATCGGTCGGGTGCGCTGGGACGCTCGTTTAAGCGCGGCCCTCCAGTTGCGCGATCAGCGCATCCGGAATTTCGACGCCCTCCTCGTCTACCGCCTGCGCAAGCTGCTCCCGGCGATAACCGGGCAGGCGCACGTCGTCATCCATCAGCATCATCCCAGAACAAGTGGCCGATGCGCGAGCGCTCGCCCTCCTCGGTCAGGAACGAGCCCGCTTCGCAGCCGAAGTTCGCGCCGCTCAGCGCGGCGGCCAGCAGCTCGACCACCAGCGCCAGCATCGCGCCTTTCGCGCCGCCGAACGGCAGCATCATGCCGTCGAGCGCGGCGCGCGCGGCGCTGCTCTGCCTACCAGCGCTTCGTCTTGATGTTGTGCACGTGGGCGTGCTCGCCGGCCTTGATCGGCGCGACCACCTTGCCGATGTCGACGCCGTACTTGAACACCGTGTCGCCAACGGCCATGTCCTTCAGGGCGATCTTGTGACCGATCGGAATGTCCTGCTTCGCCGGCACGGTGACGATTTCGTCGTCGTCCATGATCCATGCGTTGAGCAGCGTGCCCGCCTTGATGCCCTCGACCACCGCCACGCCGACTGTGTCTTTCGCCTCGTGCAGCACGATGTGGATCGTTCTGCGCGGCGCCGACGCGCCCGCTGCGGTGTCGTTGATGTCTGCCGTGGGATTGCTCACGAGCGTCTCCATTCGTTGTTTGAATGCGGTGAGGGTGCCGCCGGGGCAGCGCAGCCAGGTGCGCCGCGGTGAATCGATATTAGGCGGCGACTTATCCAATGTCAACTATGTCATATATATGTGTTAGACGACTGAGCGAGAATCGGGCCGTTGTCGCGATTCACCGACAACATACGATTCATCCAGATGGATTAGATGATCTGGTCGTTTAGAATCAGGGCAGGTTCAACCCCGGCGAGCGGCACGACTCGCGTATCCCAGAGGTTTTCATGAGCACGCTCGCGATCAATGCGCCCGCAGTGGGAGGCACACGGTACAAGGAGGTCAAGAGCGCGATTCTCGCGGCGCTCGCGGCCGGCGAATGGAAAGGCGGCGAATGCATTCCTTCGGAAAAGCGCCTCGCCGAACGCTTCGGCGTGTCGATCGGCACGCTGCGCAAAGCCATCGACGAACTGTGCGCCGAGAACATTCTGATCCGTCATCAGGGGCTCGGCACGTTCGTGGCGATGCATCAGCGCGACCGGCACTTCTTCCGCTTCTTTCGCATCGTGCGGCGCGACGGCGACAAGGCCTACCCGGTCGTCACGCTGATCGGGTTCAGGAAGGCGCGTGCCTCGCGCGAGGCGGCCGCCGCGCTCGGCATCGACACCGGCGCGCGCGTTCTGCAGTTCGTCAACGGGCTCGCGCTGCACGGCAAGACCGTGCTGATCGAACATATCACCGTGCCCGAAGCGCTGTTTCCCGGCTTGACGGAAAGCAAGCTGCGCAACCGGCCGAACACGCTGTACAACTTCTATCAGGACGGTTTCGGCATCAACGTGGTCGAGACCGATGAGCATGTGAGCGTTGCGCTCGCCAATGAGCTCGAAAGCACACAACTAGGCGTCGAAGTCGGCGCGCCGCTGCTCGAGATCCGGCGCATCGCGTACTCGTATCACCGCAGCGCTGTCGAACTGCGCATTTCGCGGCTCAATACCGAGGAGTACGAGTACATCGGCACGCGCGCGGCGCGCGACGATCAGAAATAGCGGACCTCGGTCGCCGCCTGCGCTTCATATCACATCTGCGCAAAAACGACAGGCCAATCGTCTTTCATTTTCGGCCGGCGCCAACCTGTCTAGAATAGCCGCACTTCCGCCCCCAAGAACCTCATGCTGGATACCCTCACGAGCGGCTCCGCGCCCATCAACGACGACTCCGGGATGTTCGAACTCGCGCCCGTGTCGCTGTGGCTCGAAGATTTCAGCGGCGTGCGCGCATTGTTCGACGCCTGGCGAGCCGCCGGCGTGACCGATCTGCGCGCCCATTTCGCCGAAGACCCGCGCCGCGTCGCCGAATGCGCTCATCGCATCCGCGTGATCAAGGTCAATCGCCAGACGCTCACGCAATTCGAGGCCGCCGATTTCGACACGCTGACGAGCAATCTCGCCTCGGTGTTCCGCGACGACATGCTGAAAACGCACCTCGAAGAGCTGTGCCAGCTGTGGGCCGGACAGTCGAACTTCACGAGCCACACGGTCAACTACACGCTCGGTGGACGGCGCCTCGACGTACTGCTGAAAGGCGCGGTGCTGCCCGGTCACGAGGAACGCTGGGACCGCGTGCTGGTGTCGACCGAAGACATCACCGAGCTCGAAGGCGCGCGGCGCCGCGTCGCGCAAGCGGAAGAATACGCGCGCGGGCTCTTCGAGCATTCGCCGGTATCGCTGTGGGTCGAGGATTTCAGCGCCGTCAAATGCCTGCTCGACGGCGCGCGCGCGGCCGGCATCAACGATTTCCGCGTGTTTACCGACGTCCATCCTGAGTTCGTCGAACGCTGCATGGCTGAAATCCACGTGCTCGACGTCAACCATCACACGCTCGGGATGTTCGGCGCGAAGGACAAGAAAACGCTGCTCGCGCGCCTCGCCGACGTGTTCCGCGACGACATGCGTCCGCATTTCCGCGAGCAGTTGATCGAGCTATGGGACAACAAGCTGTTCCAGCAGCGCGAGGTGCTCAACTATTCACTCGACGGCAACGAGGTGCACGTACACCTGCAATTCTCGGTGCTGCCAGGCCACGAACAGGACTGGGACCTCGTACTCGTCGCGCTGACCGACATCACCGCGCGCAAGAAGGCCGAGGCCTACCTCGAATTCCTCGGCAAGCACGACGTGCTGACCAAGCTGCGCAACCGCTCGTTCTACGTCGACGAGCTGAACCGGCTCGAACGCAAGGGACCGTGGCCCGTGACGATCATCATGGCCGACCTGAACGGCCTGAAGCGCGTGAACGATCAGCTCGGTCACGCGGCCGGCGACGCGCTGCTGCGGCGTGCCGGCGAAGTGCTCGCGAAGGCGATGGAGTCGCCGTTCCACGCGGCCCGCATCGGCGGCGACGAGTTCGCGATCCTGATGCCCGATACCGACGAGCGCGGCGGCGCGGCGATGATCGACGCGATCCGCCAGCTCGTCGAGATGAACAACCAGTTCTATCCGGGCTCGCCGCTGAGCTTCTCGATGGGCGCGGCGACCTGCCAGCGCGGCGATCGGCTGGAAGCGGGCGTGCAGCGCGCCGACCTGCTGATGTACGAGGAAAAGCGCGCGCACTACGAGGCGCAGCCGGGGGCGGACGCGGCGGCGAAGTAACGCTCGCCGGCGTCAGGCGTCAGGCGTTCACCACGCCAACGCAACGCTCAACCTCAGCCCGGCAGCTTGGCCGCGAGCACATCCAGCTTGACGATGCTCGGTGGCGACGCGAACAGCTCGCCCGCCTTCTCCATCAACGCGGCCGCGACCTTGCCGTTCAGATGCGCGTCGCGGCCGGCTTCGTCGTCGAACGCATCGAAAATGGCGTATGTCGACGGACCGAGCTTCAGACCGAACCACGCGGCGGTGGCCGGTTCCTGCTCGACGAGCGGCAGGCCGCCGAGCAGAAACGCCTCGACTTCCTTCTCCTTGCCGGGCTTGGCTTCCAGACGGACATACAAAGCGAGCTTGACCATGATGCGACTCCTGGTGAGTTCGGCAGCGAACGGTCCTTTCAAAGCGCTTTGAAAAGTATAGGCGGCGTCGGCTGAAGCTGCGCCGGACCTACCCCGCTAGCAAGTCACGCACCCGGAAAGCGCAGCTCGAAGCGCACGACGCCTGGCAGCGGACACACCACGCGCGCACTGCCGCCATGCAGATGCATGATCGCCTTCACGATCGCGAGCCCGAGTCCGTTCGATTCGGTGAACGCGCTGCGCGCCGCGTCGCCGCGATAGAAGCGGTCGAACAGCCGGTCGAGTTGCACGGCGGGAATCGGCTCGCCCTCGTTTTCGACCGTCACCAGCGCGCCTGCTTCGTCCTGCGCGCCGCGCAGGCGCACGATCGTGTCGCCCGCGCCGTAACGCACCGCGTTCACGACCAGATTGTTGATGGCGCGGCGGCACAGCATCGGATTGGCAGACGCGACCCCCGCCGCGTCGACTTCGAAACGCATCCCGCGTTCGTCGGCCAGGCCTTCGAAATAGTCGGCGATCCTGATGAGCTCGCCATGCAGATCGACCGGCTGCCGCTCGATCGACAACGCCGCATGATCAGCATGCGCGAGAAACAGGATGTTCTCCGCAATATGGCTCAGGCGATTCAACTCCTCGAGATTCGATTCGAGCAGTTGCTGATATTCGTCGGCTTCGCGCGGCTGGGCCAGCGCCACCTGGGTTTGGCCGACCAGCGCGCCGACCGGCGTGCGAATCTCGTGCGCGAGATCGGCGGAAAATTGCTGCAGGCGTTGATAGCCGTCGGCGAGACGATCGAGCATCGCGTTGAACGCGTGTGTGAGTTGACGCAATTCCACCGGCGCCGCTTCGTCGTCGAGCCGGACCGCCAGGTTCGTCGGACTGATTTGCGCGGCCCGCGTGGCGATCTCGCGAACCGGTCGCAGCGCGCGGCGCAGCACGCCGTAAGCGAGCAGCGTCGCGGCCAGCATGCCGCTCAGCGTCGCCAGCACGATGCGGTTGCGGTATTCGGCCAGCATGCGCATTTCGTGCGTCATCGGATGGCCTGCGATCACCTCGACTTCGGCGCCATCCTCGCGCGCTGTCGCGGTCGCAATCGCCCAATGCACCGGCACGCCGTCGGGCAGGCGCGTCTGACGCATGTCGGCGGCACGCGGCGGATTGCCCGCCGGGCCGACCGGTAGATCAGGCACCGCGAGCCTGCCCGGATTCACGTCGACGAACGGCGCTTCGCCCGGCCGCCGGAAGATCAGCACGTCCTCTTCCGCGCCGAGCATCGTCTCGAACAGCAGCGGGCGCTTTTTTAATTCGCTAACCGAATAAAGGTCGTGCACGATGCGGCTGAAATGCTCGACACGGCCGCTCAGCACGACGTCGGCGCGGCGTTGCAGCGAGACTTCGGCGGAATGATAGAAATACGCGCCGAGCGAGCCGATCACCGCGCAGGCGATCAACGCGAACAGCAACGTGGTGCGCGCGATCAGCGAGCGTTCGGTCCAGAGTTTCATGCGCCGTCGCCGAACGTGTAGCCGATGCTGCGCACCGTGTGAATCAGCTTCCGCTCGAACGGGTGATCGACCTTTGCGCGCAAGCGCTTGATCGCCACGTCGACCACGTTGGTGTCGCTATCGAAGTTCATGTCCCACACTTCCGACGCGATCTGCGAGCGTGACAGCGCTTCGCCCTCGCGGCGCACCAGCAGATGCAGCAGCATGAACTCCTTGTTGGTCAGCGCAATGTCGACGCCCTCGCGCGTGACCCGGCGGCGCAATACGTCGAGCTTGAGGTCGGCGACTTCGAACACGTCGCTCTCGCGGATTACGCCACGGCGCAACAGCGTGCGAACGCGCAGCACCAGCTCGGTAAACGAAAACGGTTTGACCAGATAGTCGTCGGCGCCGAGTTCGAGACCGCGAATGCGGTCGCTGACCTGATCGCGCGCGGTCAGGAAAATCACCCGCAGATCGCGCCGCGCACGCAACGCCCGCATGATTTCCCAACCGTCGATGCCGGGCAGCATCACGTCGAGAACGACCAGGTCGTATTCATGCTCGAGCGCCAGATGCAGGCCGTCCGTGCCGGTGCGCGCGAGGTCGACCGCGTAGCCATTCTCGCGCAGGCCCTTCTTCAGATAGTCGCCGGTTTTCGGATCGTCTTCGATGACCAGAATGCTCATGATGCTCGCTGCTCCTCTCGCGCGATGCGACCGTAAAGGCCGCGCTCGCACGCGCAAAAAAGCCTGATGACAGCGCTCGAGAACAACCGCAGCGCTCCCGGCGGCCATTCTACGTGGCCGCCATCGACCCTTGATGACGTTTTTGTCATCCTCCCGTCACTCTGATGAGCCGATGCGACGGCTAGTCTGAACGCACCGTCCACCACGCTGCATCCCTTCCTGGAGTTGCCTCATGAAGACCCGCATGAAGATCGCCCGCGCACGAACCCTGCGCGCCCTCGCCGTCCCCGCACTCGCCGCCGTGCTGCTCGCGACGACGTTCGCGGCTTCGGCCCAGACCGCCGCGCCGACCGGCGTGCGCGGCACGGTGACGTCGCTGTCGGGCGATCTGCTCAAAGTCCACACGCGCGATGGTCAGGACGTCGACGTGAAGCTCGCCGCCGACACGCCGATTCGCGGCGTCACGCTCGCCAACGTCAGCGACATCAAGCCGGACAGCTACGTCGGCACCGCCGCGATTCCGCAGCCCGACGGCACGTTGAAGGCGCTCGAAGTGCATGTATTCCCGCCGAGCATGCGCGGTTCGGGCGAAGGTCATCGGCCGTGGGATCTCGGCGCGAACAGCACGATGACGAACGGCACGGTCGGCTCGCTCGTGGTCAGCAACGGCCGCACGATTACCATCAAGTACAAGGATGGCGAGAAGAAGATCGTGATTCCGCAGGACGTGCCCATCGTCAGTCTGGAGCCGGGCAACCGCGCGTTGCTCACGCCCGGCACGAAGGTCGTGCTGTTCGCGCACAAGGAAGCGGACGGCGCGATGGCGGCGAATTTCATTTCGGCCGGCGAGCATGGCGTGACGCCGCCGATGTAAAGCGGCGCGTCATTCGTCTTCATCCCTCTCCTCTTTGAAGCCAATGCCCGACTCGCAAGCGTTTCTGGTCGTTCATCCCCTCGTCGTTCGCGTGACGCACTGGATCAACGCGTTCGCGATGGTCTGCATGGTGATGAGCGGCTGGGCGATTTATAACGCGTCGCCGATCTTTCCGTTCCGGTTCCCCGTGTGGGCGACGGTCGGCGGATGGCTCGGCGGCTCGATCGCATGGCACTTCGCGGCGATGTGGCTGCTGTGCGCGAACGGCCTGCTGTATCTCGCGCATGGCGTCGCGAGCGGCCATTTGCGTCGCAAGCTGCTGCCGGTGCGTGCCCGCGAGCTGGTGCGCGATGCGGCGCTGGCGTTGCGCCTAAGACTGCCGCACGAAACCGGCAAGTACAACGCCGTGCAGCGCGCGTTGTATCTGCTGGTACTGCTGCTCGGCGTGCTGCTGGTCGCATCGGGACTGTCGATCTGGAAGCCGGTGCAATTGTCGTGGCTAACCGCGCTGTTCGGCGGCTTCGATTTTGCGCGCCGCGTGCATTTCGTCGCGATGGCCGGCGTGGTCGGCTTTGTCGTCGTGCATCTGCTGCTGGTGCTGCTGGTGCCGCGCACGTTGCCGCCGATGGTCACCGGACGCGCCCGGCGCAACGCGCAGCGCACCGATCAAGCCTCCCAGAGGACTCGCGCATGAGCGCCCCGCAACGAACCGACACGGCGAACGATACGCACGCCAATACAGAAGACGCGCGCCGCTCACGCATCGTGCTTGCCGAGCACCGGCCGCGGATCGAGCAGTTGCAACGCCGCTTGTTTCTGCGCTCCTCGCTATCGACCGGCGCGCTCGCGATGCTGTCCGGCTGCAACCTGCAGGACAACGATTCCGTCGACAAGGTGCTATGGTCGATGTCGCGCTGGAACGACCGCGTGCAGGCGTGGCTGTTCAATCGCAACAAACTCGCGCCGACCTATTCGGCGCGCGATATCACCGATCCGTTTCCGTTCAACGCGTTCTATCCCGAGTTCGACGCGCCCGATATCGACGGCTCGACCTATCGGCTCGAAGTATCGGGGCTCGTCGCGGATAAACGCGGCTGGAGTCTCGAGCAGCTGCGCAGGTTGCCGCAGGTCTCGCAGATCACGCGTCACGTGTGCATCGAAGGATGGAGCGCGATCGGACAATGGAGCGGCGTGCCGTTTCGCACGTTTCTCGAACTGATCGGTGCCGATCTGAGCGCGCGCTACGTCGGTTTCAAATGCGCGGACCGCTATTACTCGAGCCTCGACATGGCGAGCGCGCTGCATCCGCAAACGCAATTGACGCTCGATTTCCGCAACGCGCCGCTGCCGGCCAGATACGGCTATCCGCTGAAGCTGCGCGTGCCGACCAAGCTCGGCTTCAAGAACCCGAAGCACATCGCCGCGATCTTCGTGACCAACACGAACCCGGGCGGCTACTGGGAAGATCAGGGCTACAACTGGTTCAGCGGGCTTTAGACCGCGGTCACATAACGCGGCACCGGCTTCTGCGCGCGCGGCGGCGGCGCATCGTGAGCGACGCGCATGCGCTTGACCTCGTCGACGGGACTCAGGCCGAACAGCCGCTTGAACTCGCGGCTGAACTGCGACGCGCTTTCGTAACCGACCCGCACGGCGGCCGCGCCCGCATTCAAGCCATCCTGCACCATCAACAGACGCGCGTGATGCAGACGCGTGGTCTTCACGTACTGCATCGGCGAGGTCGCGGTGACCGCCTTGAATTGCGCATGAAACACCGCGAGGCTCATGCCGGCCTCGGCCGCGAGCGTATCGACATCGAGCGACGCGTGGTAGTCCGCATGAATGCGCCGCAGCGCCTTCGCGATGCGGCCAAAGTGATTCTGATGCGTGAGCGCCGCGCGAATCGCGCCGCCCTGCTCGCCGGTCAACACGCGATAACAGATTTCCCGGACGATGCCAGGCGCCAGGATTTGCGCGTCGAGCGGCGACGCGAGCGCCTCCAGCAGACGCTGCACCGCGCTGCTCAGTGCGGCATCGAGCGGCGTCGAATACATGCCGGCCGGTTCGTATTGCGCGAGGCCCTGGGTTTCGTTGAGCGCCATCAGCAGTTCGGCGACCATCGTCAGATCGACGCGCACCGACATGCCGAGAAACGGCTCCTGTTCGCTTGCCTCGGTCTCGCATTCGAACGGCAACGGCACCGACAGCACCAGGTACTGCTGTGCGTCGTACTGGAACACCTGATCGCCGAGATAGCCGCGCTTGCGCCCCTGACAGACGATCACGATGCTCGGCTCGTACATGACCGGCATGCGCGGCATCGGACGATTCGCGCGCAGCAGGCTGACGCCTTCGAGGCTCGAGCGCGTCATGCCGGCATTCGGCGCGAGCAGGTTGAACAGTTCGAGCAAGCGGCGTTGCGCGGGGTCTTCCGGAATGGAACCGACAGCTTGAGTGGACATGACGATAGGGTGACGGCCAGGAGAATAATGCTTGAAATTTAGCATCAAACAGCCTGTCGCGCTGCCCCTCCAGAGTTTTAGGCAAACCTTCAAGACGATCAGGTATTCCCCGGGCAGCGACCGGTCCCTAAGATGGGAACCCTGCCGGATCGCCTTTTTCGACGCGCGCAGCGTGCGCGGTCATCGACCGCCATGCGCCGACAGCTTGCCAACGGCGGCCCCCAAACGCTCGCGCCCCGATCCCGGTTCATGCTGCGGCCCGCCGCATCCGCAACCCAGTGTTGCGCATCGTCGGCGCGTCGCATGTTGCGCCATCACCCTCTTTGCTGGAGCTATCCATGAGCACGACGTATGCCTATGCAGCGACCGACGCCACCGCGCCGCTCGCCCCATTTGAAATCCAGCGCCGCGCACCCCGCGCCCATGACGTGCAGATGGAAGTGCTGTACTGCGGCGTGTGCCATTCCGACCTGCATCAGGCGCGCAACGAATGGAAGAACACGATCTACCCGGTCGTGCCGGGCCACGAGATCGTAGGCCGTGTGACCGCGGTTGGTCCGAACGTGACGAAGTACAAGGTCGGTGAACTGGTCGCGGTCGGCTGTCTGGTCGATTCGTGCCGCAACTGTTCGAGCTGCGCGGAAGGTCTCGAGCAGTATTGCGAGAACGGTTGGGTGGGCACGTATAACGGTGTCGATCGCGTCGACGGACAGGTCACTTACGGTGGCTATTCGACGCAACTGGTCGTCGATGAGGCTTTCACGCTGCGCGTGCCGCAGAATCTGGACCCCGCGGGTGTCGCGCCGCTGCTGTGCGCGGGCATCACGACGTATTCGCCGCTACGCACGTGGGGCGTGGGCCCGGGCAAGAAGGTCGGGATTGTCGGCCTCGGTGGACTCGGCCATATGGGTGTGAAGCTGGCTCGGGCGATGGGCGCGCATGTCGTGCTGTTTACGACCTCGCCGTCGAAGATCGAGGATGCGAAGCGGCTTGGCGCGCATGAAGTCGTGGTTTCGAAGAATCCGCAGGAGATGGAAGCGCATGTGAATAGCTTCGATTTCATTCTCAATACGGTGGCTGCGCAGCATGATCTGAATCCGTTTTTGAATCTGCTCAAGCGTGACGCGACGATGACGTTGGTGGGCGCTCCGGAGCACGATCATCCGTCGCCGCAGGTGTTCAATCTGATCTTCAAGCGGCGGCGCCTTGCTGGTTCGCTGATTGGCGGTATTGCCGAGACGCAGGAGATGCTCGATTTCTGTGGCGAGCATGGCATTACTTCTGATATTGAAATGATTCCGATGCAGAAGATCAATGAAGCGTATGAGCGCATGCTCAAGAGCGATGTGAAGTATCGGTTTGTGGTTGATATGGATTCGATGCGGAAGTAATAGCAACTTTTTGGCCGCGCAGCGGGTGGTTTTTTTGCGCCTGCGGCGCGGGGTTCTGTTTTGTTGTTGTGTTTTTTTGCCTTCGCCCTTTTTCTGTGTTCTTAGGGCGTTGGCCTTTCCTTGATTTCTTGTCGGTCTATTGGCGTTGCCCCTGTGCGGGGCGGCACCTACTTTCTTTGCTGCTGCAAAGAAAGTAGGCAAAGAAGACAGCTTTAAACCGCTAACTCTTAAGCGGGTCCCTTTGTCCACCGCGGGTAGTGGTGCATCTGGAATCTGTGTTTTCGCACACTCCGCGTTAGTGACAAGGCCGTCATTCTTCCGGCGGCGCTGCGCGCGCCGAAGCGCGGTTCTCAAACCATTGGTCGTTTCGGCGCGTCGCCGAGGCGCAGCCGATGGCCTCACCAACCTAAAAAAACACTCTGGTTTTCCTTGCATACCCGTCCGCGACGCACGTAGTGCGGAGTGGGATGGATGACGGCTTTGTCACTGCCGTGGAATGTGCGGGGGGACGGATTCCAGATGCACCACTGCCATTCGTGGAGCACGGTGCCCGCTTAAGAATTAGCGGTTTGAGCTGTCTTCTTTGCCTACTTTCTTTGCAGCAGCAAAGAAAGTAGGTGCCGCCCCGCACAGGGGCAACGCCAATAGACCGACAAGAAATCAAGGAAAGGCCAACGCCCTAAGAACAAAGACAAATCCGCCGCAGGCAAAAAAACAGAAAACCATTTGGAGCATCCCAGTGATCGACAGAATAACTGCAATGCGCACATTCATCCGAATTGTGGACACCAACAGCTTCACCCGCGCAGCGGAGTCATTAAACATTCCGCGTGCAACGGCGACGACGATCGTCCAGAACCTGGAAGCCCTGCTGGGCACAGCGCTGTTAGTCCGTACGACGCGCCGCCTGAGCATCACGCCGGAGGGCGCCGCCTACTACGAACGCTGCGCGCAAATCCTGGCCGACATCGACGAAATGGAAGCCAGCCTCCGCAATTCGACCGACAACCTCACCGGCCGCCTCCGCATCGAAATGCCCAGCGCGGTAGCGAGTGCAATCGTGCTGCCGTCGCTAGACGACTTCCACACCCGTTACCCGAACCTCGACCTCGCGATCGGCGTCAGCAACCGCACCGTCGATCTGGTCTCCGAAGCAATCGACTGCAGCATCCAGCTCGGTGAATTGCCCGATTCCAATCTCGTCGCGCGGCAACTCGGCACGCTCGATCAGGTCACCTGCGCGAGTCCGGCCTACCTGGCCCGCCACGGCACGCCCGCCGATCTCGATGAGCTGCGCGCGCACGTCGCGGTCAACTGCGTGTCGCCGCATAGCGGCCGCGAATGCGACTTCGATTTCGAAGTGAGCGGTGAAGCGCGCAAGGTCAAGCTCAACGGCTTCGTACAAGTCAGCGACGAACAGGCGTACCTGACCTGCGGACTGCAAGGCCTCGGCATGATCCAGCCCGCGCGCATCGCCGCGCAGCCTTACCTCGATTCGGGCTTGCTGCATGAAGTGCTGCCGCAATGGAAACCCGTGCCGATGCCGGTCTCGGTCGCGTATGTGAAGAACCGCCGCGTGTCGCCGCGCGTGCGCGCGTTCGTCGATTGGCTCGCGGAGCTGTTCGAGAAAGCCGGGCACGTCGAGCAGGATCTGTCGCGCGTGCGTCAGTTGCTGCGCGGCCTGCATCCCGCGTGAAGCGGGTGCGGGCGCGCGGCGCTCGCGCGTTGACTAGTCCAACGGCCGCACCGGCACCGGCCGCGTCAGCAGATCGACATAGAAATTAAAAAACGCCGGATTATCAAATCGTTTGACGACCGTCATCTTCTGCAAACCCGGCGGCGGCGAACTCGTGTAGCCCCTTGCCTTGCCATCGTCGGCGCCGAAGCCTGTATCCACATCCACCCACTCCTCGACGGTCTGCGTCGCGAACGACGGATGCATCAGATAGGCGAGCGTCAGGGTGTCCCAGATGTTCGTCGTGTAGTTCGGATTGGTCTCGAAGCCGTTCTTGCCGTCGTATCCGTAGCCGTTCAGCGTCCTGAACAGTTGCGTGATGATGGTCTGCTTCGCCGGATCGTGCGCGACGCGATCGTACAGTGCCTTATCCATTTTCACGGTATCCGTCACGTCGAGCGGAATCACCGTCTGTTTGATCGGCAGACGCAGCACCGCTTTCGCCGCTGCGGGATCGAACCACCAGTTGAATTCGGCGGTGGGCATGGTATTGCCCCGCACGTCGATCGCGCCGCCCATGTAAATGATCTGCTTGATCAGCGGCACGATCTCGGGATGCTCGCGCGTGGCCAACGCGATGTTGGTCAGCGGGCCGATCGCGAGGATCGTCACCTCGCCCGGGTACCGCTTGACCGATTCGGCGATGAAGTCGATCGCGCTCTGGCTCTGCACCTTCGTGTGCGTCGCGAAGCCGTCCGGCGGCGCGACGAGGTCGCTAGCCGATTTCGGCTCGGGCTTGCCCCATGCGCCAACATAGCCATCGCCGCCGGGGAATTCCTTCAGTTCCCGCTGGATCGTTTTGAAGTCGTGCGTCAGTGCGTAGTTGGCGCCCGCATAGACGCCGATCTGTTGTTCGACGCCGAGTCGTTCGACCGATTTCAGCGCATCGGCAACACCTTGCTTCAGCCACTGATTGCCCGACACCACGGTAATGCCGAGCACTTTCAGCGAGCCCTGCGCCTGCAATTGCGCGGCCATCACCCCGAGCTGGCCGTCGTCGCCGAGCGTGTTGTAGTCGCTGTCGATGATCACCTTCGGCGGATCGCTCCGGGCATCGAGACTGCTGCTGGCGCAAGCCGTGAGATCGAGTGTGATTGCCACGCTTGCCGCCCAGATCAATGCCACGAGAATTCGCCCCATCGATGCCCCGTTTGGAATGCCGCTGAGTGACGCGGACAAGGAAACCATCATAGGCGCAAGCCGTATGAATGACGAATGATCAGCGCGGCAACGACAGCACACGCAAAAGCGGCTCGCGACGCCACTGCAACGTCGCGAGCCGCTTCGAATAGCGCGCTGTCAAAAGCCCGTTACTGCGATTCCTCCGCCCACACGGCGTTCTCCCGCGTCATCAACGCGGTCGATGCCGCCGGTCCGAACGTGCCCGCCGAATATGAGCGCGGCCGCTCGCCCGACTTCGCCCAGCCTTCGAGAATCGGCTCGGCCCACGCCCATGCCGCTTCGAGTTCGTCGCGGCGCATGAAGTGCGTCAGACGTCCGCGGATCACGTCGATCAGAAGCCGCTCATAGGCTTCCGCGCGACGCTCGGTGAACGCCTGCTGCAGGTCGAGGTTCAGGCTCACCGGCAGCATGTGCATGCCGCTGCCCGGCTCTTTCGCGAGCACCTGCAACTGGATCGACTCTTCGGGTTGCAACTGGATCACCAGACGATTGCCGTAGGTTCGTCCACCGCTCGGGATGATCGAGAACGGCAGATCGGAGAATTCGATGACGATCTCCGACAGCTTCTTCTGCATCCGCTTGCCGGTGCGCAGGAAGAACGGCACGTTGGCCCAGCGCCAGTTGTTGATCCGCGCGCGCAACGCGACAAAGGTTTCGGCGCGGCTGCCCGCCGGCACGTTGTCTTCCTCGAGGTAGCCCTTGACCGCCTCGCCATCCACCGCGCCCGCCGTGTACTGGCCGCGCACCGTGTCGCGCGCGATGTCCTCGGGCGTCATCGGCCGCAGCGAGCGCAGCACCTTCAGCTTTTCGTCGCGCACCGCGTCGGGATCGAGCGACACCGGCGGCTCCATCGCGACGATGCACAGCAGTTGCAGCAGGTGGTTCTGCACCATGTCGCGCAGCGCGCCGGTCTTGTCGTAGAACCCCGCGCGGCTGCCCACGCCGACCGTTTCGGCCACTGTGATCTGCACGCTCTTGATGTACGGCGCCTGCCACAGCGGCCCGAAAATCGGATTGCCGAAGCGCAGCACCATCAGGTTCTGCACGGTTTCCTTGCCGAGGTAGTGGTCGATCCGGTAGATCTGCGCTTCTTCGAAATGCTTGCCGACCGCGTTGTTGATCTCCTGAGCGGACGCGAGATCGTGGCCGAGCGGCTTTTCGAGCACCACCCGCGAATTGCCGTCGACGAGCCCGGCCGACGACAGGTTGTCGCAGATATGGGTGAACAGATCCGGCGACGTCGCCAGATAGAACACGCGGTTCACGCCGTCACGCGACGCTTCCTTCAGGCGCAGGTAGTCCTCGGCCGCATCGACGTCCATCCGCACGTACTCGAAAATCGCGAGGAATTTGTCCCACGCCGACGCGTCGAACGCTTTTTCGTCGATGAAGGGCTTGGCCTTCTGCTCCATGAATTCGCTGATGTATTCCTCGCGCGACCAGGGCTTGCGCCCGATCGTCAGAATGCGGGTGTCGGGCGGCAGGTTGCAGTGCAGATGCGCCATGTAAAGCGCGGGCAGCAGCTTGCGGAACGACAGGTCGCCGGTGCCGCCGAAGATGATCATGTCGAGCGGGAGGTCGGGTGTGGCAGGAGCTTGTTGGGTCGTCATGGCACGGTCGCAGCGTCTAGGGGGAAGGCGTCGATCAGGAATCGGCGGCGGGCGGACGGGCTACGGCTCACGTCCGCTATGGCGCTTTTTCCGGCAAACATCTATGGTGCAACGTTTTGAGATAGTTTGCACGGCAGCATCTGCCGCAGGTTAGCGCAAGTTGCCAACCTTGCGCGCCAGACAGTCGTTTTTTCGGGATATTTTGCGCGATATTTGCCGGTTGGGCCGCTGACGGTCAGCCGCGCGCCAGCGCGTCACGCGCGACCCGGCACGCGGCCAGATCCCACGCCGCGCAGCCTACGCTCTTGAACACCACCGGCCCCGCCGGCAAGGGCTGCGTCTGCTCGAGCACCGCGGCGATCCCGCCCACCCGCGCCCAATCGACACCGGCCTGGATGAAATCGCCGGCCTCGTGCATTGCGCCAGCCTGATCGTCGACGAACAGCGCGCTGCCCGCGATCGTAGTCGCGCCGATCTCGACCATCTGCGGCGTGAAAGCGCCGACGCCGATCACGAGCCGCTCGGCGCGCGCCGTCTCGTCGTAGACCGGCTGTTTGCTCGTGGTCAACGCGATCACGACGTCGACCGAAGCGGGAATCGTCGCGTCCGCATCCGCGAGCGGCCGCAGCTCACGCACCTTGCCGCGCTGCGCCGCGCAGAACGCTTCGGCGCGCGCGGGCGCGCTGCCCTTGACCCACACGCGCGCGTCGGGAAACAGTTCGCCGATCGCTTCCAGATGATTGAGCGCCTGCGTGCCGGTGCCGATCAGCAGGAATTCACGCGGCGCGCCCGCAGCGAACGTCGCGATGCCGAGCATCGACATCGCCGCGGTCCGGCGCCCCGTCACTGTCGGACCATCGAGGATGAACAGCGTCTCGCCGGTGTCGGCATCGAAGGCCATGACCTGACCGTGGATCGTCGGCAGATGGCGCGCGCCGTTGCTCGCGCACACATTGACGACCTTGTGGATCGCGAGATCGGGCGCGGTGGCGGGCATCGACAGCATGATGCCGCCGGTGTTCAGCGGCACGACGAGCCGCTCGGGGCTCACGATGCGTCGTTGCGCGTAGTCGATGCTAGCGCGCCTCAACGCGTCGACAAGCGCTGCGTAAGGCATCAGCCGCGCGGTGGCGGCGGCGTCGAAGATCTGCGTGGTCGGGCGGGTCATGGGCGGAACGATCCAATGGGGGATGGAGTGGGCATGACGTCACCGTAACCGAGCGCGAAAAAATTGACCAGTCGTGTGGACGTCTACTGGCCGCCGAATCGCGAACTCCGCTTCATGCCCAGCGCGCCGGCTAGCTCGTGCCGCGGCTGAGCGTCATCCCCCGCCCTGCATGGAAACGCGACATCGTCGCGAACGGCAGGTACACGTCGGACTGATGCGGCGCGACGCCCGACGGGTTGTGAAACCACACGCCGTCGCGATCCCGCCCGTGCAGCAGGATCAGATGACCGCCCCGCCGCTGGTTCGTCCGCTCCGGATAGCGGATCTCGGGACTCACCGACACGATCGCGAGCGTATCGTCGTCGAGCCGCGCCGCGATCTCCTCGAGTGACGTCGGCACCGCGGCTGGTCGCAGCCGGCGCCTGCCGGAATACCCGATTATCCGTCACACGAATATTCGTCGATTATGCGTCACGCAAATATTTGACAAATATTCGTCTCACGCATAAATTGCATTTATTCGTCTCGCAGATAATCCGCCATGCTCCATTTGATCGCCACGTCGGACCAGCTCGCGCAGTTGCTGGCGGCCAGCCGCCGCCAGGCCGGCCTCACGCAGACCGAGGCCGCCGCGCGCGTCGGCGTGAGCCAAAGCCGCATTTCCGCGCTCGAAACCGATGCGAGCGGGCTCACGCTCACCCAACTGCTCGCGCTGTGCGGCGCCTACGGCCTGCAACTGCAGTTGCGCGACAAAAATCAGCCGAGCTCCGAGCCGGCACCGAACGTCGAGTGGTGAGATGGCCCGGCAAACCGCTTCGAAGGCATTGTCGGTGTGGGCCAACGGCGAGCGCGTCGGGCTCTGGCGGCTGCCCGCGCGCGGCCCGATGGAGTTCGCCTACGACGCCGCCTGGATCGCGTCGCCCGCGGGTCGTCCGCTGTCGCTGTCGCTGCCGTTCACGCCCGGCAACATGACGCACAAAGGGCCGCGGGTGCTCAACTACTTCGACAACCTGCTGCCCGACAGCGACGTGATCCGCAAACGCATCGCGCAGCGCTACCGGACCGAAACGCTCGACGCGTTCGACCTGCTGCAGGCCATCGGCCGCGACTGCGTCGGCGCGGTCCAGCTGCTCGCCGAAGACGACGCGCCGGCCGGGGTCCAGCGTATCGAAGGCACGCCGCTTTCCGACGACGACATCGAGGCGCTGCTCGCGCAGACGGTCGGCAAACCGACGCTCGGCGCGCCCGACGAATTTGACGACTTCCGCATCTCGCTCGCCGGCGCGCAGGAGAAAACCGCGCTGCTGTGGCACGACGGCCAATGGCAACGGCCGCACGGCGCGACGCCGACCACGCATATCTTCAAGCTGCCGCTCGGGCTGGTCGGCAACCGGCTCGCCGATCTCAGCACGTCGGTCGAAAACGAGTGGCTGTGTCTGCGGATTCTGCGCGCGTTCGGCCTGCCGGTCGCGAACGCCGAGGTGCTCAGGTTCGGCAAGCAGCGCGTGCTCGCCGTCGAACGCTTCGACCGGCAGATGCATTCGAGCGGCCGCTGGCTGCTGCGTCTGCCGCAGGAAGATTTCTGCCAGGTGTACGGCGTGCCGTCGCATCGCAAGTACGAAAACGAGGGCGGCCCCGGCGTGCTCGACCTCGCGCGGATTCTGCAGCAATCGGTCGAGGCGCGGCAGGACATCGAGACCCTGCTCGCGAGCCAGATCCTGTTCTGGATGCTGGCCGCGCCGGACGGCCACGCGAAGAACTTCAGCATCCGCCTGCTCGCCGGTGGCCAGTACCGTCTGACGCCGCTTTACGACGTGATGTCGATCTGGCCGGTCGAGGGCAACGGCCCGAACCAGTGGTCGTGGTACAAGGCGCGGCTTGCGATGGGTCTATGGTCGCGCAGCAAGCACGATGCGTTTCGCGACGTGCAGCGGCGACACTTCAACGCGATGGCGTTGAAGTGCTCGTACGGCGCCGACGCCGAGCCGCTGCTCCAGCGTCTGATCGAGCAGACACCTGGCGTGATCGAGCGGGTGTCGGCGGAGTTGCCCGAGCGCTTTCCGGGCAAGGTCGCCGAGCGGATTTTCAAAGGGCTTCAAAATTCGGCGGCCCGGCTCGACACGATGCCGGCAAGCTGAACGCGGACCGCGCGTGCCGGCGCAACCCGATCCCTCCGGACAAACTTTCATTGCGCCTCTCGCCTGGCTTCTCCGCGAGGGCGGACCTGCCGGGCTTTGCGGCAAGCAGCCGGATCCGTCGCCTTGCGCACTACTCATTCGTGGATTCCCTACGGTTTCGTCATCGTTTCACCGGTAGAATGCCTTTTGATGCTCAATGCATCAAAAGTCACCGGCACGGCCATGGCGTCGCTTGCATCAGCGGACTCGGCGGCCGGTCTGACAAAATCATAAATGGTGAATTTTTTTACGGTACATTTGCTGTCCCTGGTGGCCGATTCATGCGCATAGCATGCGCAGGGTCGGTTTGCGCCTGCCGACCGCGCTCCAGATGTACCTTTTAACCCGGCGGATTTTCACGCAGCATGGCCAACGAAACACACTCACCCGACTCCATCGCGGTTGCCGAGCGCGTGCGCGAGTTGATGAGCAGGCATGGAATCGGCAAGCGACAGCAAACCACGGAGCTATGCCGCATCCTCGATCTGAGTTTTTCTCAGGGGCACCGCAAACTGCGCGGCAATAGTCCGTGGACGCTGTCGCAGATCAAGAAAGTCGCCGAGGTATTCGACGAACCCGCAGCGCAGCTGTTCGGCGCGCAGTCGCTCGATCCGGGCGTCGTCGGCGCGATCGCCCAGGAGGCGGTGTTCTGCATCGGCGCGACCGAAATCGCCTGCACCGCGTGGGTCGGCGCGGCGCTCGAACCGGGTAGCCGCCCGGAATTCGTCGCCTATTCGCGGCTCGGTCAATGGCGCGTCTCGCGTCATGATGGCGCGCTGTATCAGAGCGCGTACGAAGTCCACAAGATCGAGATCTATCCGCGCCGCGCCGAGACCGACAAGCCGGCCATCGCGGTGGTCGACGACGATCGTGCAAGCGCCGATAACCTGCGCGATTATCTGGAGCGCAGCGGCTTCACGGCGGTCGCGATCTATGGGCTCGCGGCCTTCAGCGAGCAGTTGCAGACGCAGGTGTTCGACGGCGTGATCATCGACTGGCTGTTCGGCTCGCAGACCTCGGCGGCCGCGATTCGCGCGGTGCGCGCGTCGGAGAACCCGGACGCGCCGATCTTCGTGCTCACCGGCGAACTGCTGACCGGCAAGGCCAGCGAATCGGAGATCAGCGAGGTGATCCGCGATTACGACGTCGCGTGCTACGAGAAGCCCGCGCGCATGGCGATCCTCGTGGCCGATCTGTCGAAGCGGCTGAACCGCCCCTAAAGCGCGGGCGCCGATGCGCGCCCCGTTCGCGGCAGCGCCGCCTTCACGCGCTCACGCCTGATGCCGCGCCGCCAGCGCCCGCTGCAGGGCGTGCTTCAGATCCTCGTAATGGACCGGCTTTAACAGCGCCTCGAACACCGACGGCACACCAGTCGCGCCACTTTCGCCATCCCGCACGACCTCCGGCGCGTACGCGCTGACCACGATCACCGGCACGCCCGCCGACGGTCCGTCGCGCGTCGCGAAGTCTTCGAGAAACGTGTAGCCATCGCGCTCCGGCATGTGCAGATCGAGCAGCACCACTTCGCAGCGGTGGGTGTCGAGCCACGCGAGCGCGTCGTTGGCATTGCCGAGTGCGAGCGAGTCGTAGCCCATGTGCGCGACCATTTCGCAGAGCGACTCGCGGATCAGCCGGTTATCGTCGATGATCAGCACGCACGGCTGCGCGCCGTCCGGCTCGGCTTGCTCCGCGACCTCGGCCGGCTCGACGGTTGCGACCGGCACGACCGGGATCGTCACCGTGAAGCTGGTGCCCTCGCCGACCGTGCTCGCGACATCCACCGTGCCGCCGAACAGCTTCACGAGCCCTTGCACGATCGTGAGCCCCATCCCCGCGCCTTCGAAGCGGCGCGTGCGCGACGCGTCGAGCTGCGTGAACTCCTCGAAGATCAGCGGGATCTGTTCGGACGGCACGCCCGGCCCCGTATCGCTGACGACGAAAACCAGCAGCGCCGGCTCTTGCCGCAGTTCGACGCGCACCGTGCCGGTCTCGGTGTAGCGGATCGCGTTGGTGACGAGGTTGTTGACGATCTGCCGGATGCGGTGCGGGTCCGACTCGACGAGCCCGCTCGCGCCGCTCGCCTCGCTTTGGAGCTCGAGCCCGTGCGTCCTGGCGGAGATCGTGTGTTCATCGACGATCGACGCCAGCAGCTCGCGCGGCTCGAAATGCTGGTGCCGCAGTTCGAGCTTGCCGGCGCCAAGGCGCGCGTAGTCGGTCAGGTCCTTCATCTGCGCCTCGAGATGGCGCGCCGCGGTCTCGAGCCGCTGGATCACCTTGCGGTCGGCCTCGGAGTGATAGTTGAAGCCGAGCAGTTCCACCGACGAGACGATCGCATGCAACGGCGTGCGCAGCTCATGGCCGATCATGCCGAGAAACGCATCCTTCGCGAGGCTCGCCTCGCGCGCCGCGCGGCTCGCCTGATGCTCGGCTTCCAGCGCCGCGCGCTGCTGGCGCATCAGCCGCGTGCGGCGCCGGCCGTTGAGCACGAGCAGCAGCGTCGCCGCCGCCGACAGCAATAGCAGCACCAGACCGCCCGCGAACAGAATGCGGCGCTTGTCGATGAAATCGCGGTTCATCGCCTCGCGGTCGGCCACATCGGCGAAACGGCGCGACAGCGCGAGATCGTTGACCTCGCTCCAGTGCTGGCGCAGCTGCGCGTCGATCCGCGCGGCACGCGCACGGTCGCGCTGCAGTACCTCGATCTCGGGCTCGATGTCGGCGAGCACAGTCTGGAGCGTCTTGATTTCGTCGAGCTGCCGTTGCAACAGAGCGAGCTGCGCGGAGAGCCGATGCGTCGAGCCGGCCATCACGCGCAGCTTCGATTGCAGCAGCTGGAAGCGCAGCTGCAACTGCTGATAGTCGTCGTCGGCACCGGACTGATACAGCAGCAGCTGGTTCTCGAAGCGCGCGTACGCGATCTGCAGTTGCGCGGCGTCCCAGTAGAAACCGTCGTAGGTACCGGTCAGCTGCTCGGTCGCGCGCGGGTTCAACAGGTTCGCATAGAGCAGATAGCCGATCGCGCCGGCGGGCGCCGCGAGCGCCATCAGCCAGATCAGCACGTTCAACACGCGCCGCCACGGACGGCGCGCTATTTGACGATGAGGGCCTTGATCTGCCATACGAATTTCGAGTCGCCGACCGCGCCAGTCAGTTCATCTGGAAAAGCGTCGCGCGGATAGATCAGAAACAGCGGCCCGAAGTCGCTGAGTTTCAGGCGCTGGCCGTTCATGCTGTACGCGACGATCACGCCGTAGCGTTCGCAGTCCGACACCGGCACGGTGTAGGTGTAGTCGTCGAACGTGTGGAGTTCGATCTGGGTGCCGTGCGCGCCGACGGCCTTCAGGATGTCGGCGAGCCTGGGCCCGGTGAACGTCGAGCGCGGCGTCCAGGTGGTCGAGGTCGTGATCGTATGCACGGGCAGCGCGAGCAGTTGAGCCTCGTTGAAGTGATAGGTGCGATGCGCGGCGTCGTTGGTATTGGCGATCTTGCCCTGCACGTCGAGCGCCAGCGCCGGCGACTGCCGCGCGCCCGGCTGCGCATGCGCGCAACAGACGGAAAGCCCGACGATCAGTCCCGCCAGCCCCGTCAGCCAGCGCATCCGCCAGGGCACACCGGTTCCGCTGGCTGCGTTGCACAGCGTTGCAATCAGATTGGCCATTTGCTTTTTTTATCCGATTTCGTTGATTCGCCGGACCGCGGGCCGCGCCACGGTCAGCCGATCTCATGCCGCGCGAAGTGTTGCGCCGTACCGTGCCGTCAAACGCGTGCCACCCCGACACGCGACCTTTGACCCGCATGCATAATATCGCCAAAATGCGCTGACTCAAAAACGGGGACCCGCGATGTCGCGCCAGTGCGTCAGCGCGCGCCGCGCGCGCATCCCCGCGGACCATTGCCTTCCATCGCGCCACGCGGCGCCTCGATAGTCATGAACAAGCCGGTCCTGCCTCTGACGTACGAACAGCTCGATCACTGGATCGAATCGCTGCAACCCGTGTTGCTCGCCGAGCATTTCTCGATGGCGCTGGGGATTCTGCGCGGCGGCGCGCCGCTCGCGCTGATGGTGTCGCACGCGGTCGGCGCGCCGGTCGGGTTCCTGCGCTACGACCGCCAGACGCGCGCGGTCGCATGGGATTCGACGCTGCCGATCCCGCCCGCCGGATCGAAAGTGCTGTTGTGCGAGGACATCGCGGGACGCGGTTTTACGCTCGTCGATTGCATCGCGTTTCTGCAGGCGCACGGGCTCGAAGTCAAAACCCTGACCGCCGCGGTCGATGATCTGAGCCGCGCACAGCCCGACTACGCGATCGATGTGCGCGGCTACTTCGCCCTCTTTCCATGGGAGCGCCAGGCGTACACCGAGCGCTACCGCGACGACTGGGCGCGCGTCGAAGCCGGCGCCGCGCCCGCGATGGCCAACGACCACGAGTACGCGGCCTACGCGATCGACCTCGACGGCATCCTGCTGCCCGACGTACCGCTCGCGCGCTACGACGAGGACCTCGCCGCCGCGCTCGCCGAGCGCGACGCGCTGCTGCCGTTCGAGGTGCTGCCCGGCATCGACCTGCAGCAGGTGCGCACGATCATCACGGGCCGCCCGGAGATGGATCGCGCGCGCACCGAAGCGTGGCTCGCGCGACACGGCTTCGCTCACATGCAGTTGGCGATGCGCACGCCCGGCCTGCACGACGACAGCCCCGCCGGCGCGGCCGCGCACAAGGCGAGCGCGGCGCTGCGCGCGGCTGTCACGCACTTCGTCGAAAGCGATCCGGTGCAGGCGCTGCTGATCGCGCAGCAAGCGCCGCTGCTGCGCGTGATCTGGTGGGATGCGCTGACGCGCACGGGGATTTTGGTGAGCGCAAGGGCGTGGAGTTGAGCGCAACGTTCCTTGTGGGCGCAGCGCCCGAACGCCGCCGCTACCTGTCCTTCGCCTCGCGCAACTGCAAATGCCGCGCGGCCCGCTGCGACGCGACGACGATCAGCTTCATCGTCGCGCGCGTCGCGCCGACGAACAGCTTGCGCGCGCTGCGTTCGTCGAACGCGTCGAAGTCGATCTCGGTGAAGATCACGCACGGCGCCGCCTGCCCCTTGAAGCGGTAGATCGACTCGAACAGCACGTCGCCTTCACGATACTCCGGGTTGCCGAACAGATCGTATTTGCCGGTGAAACTGCGCAGCCGATGCGGTCCGAGATGATCGAGCGCGCTCATCGCCGAGCCCTCGCGGCCGCGGAACGACAGCACCGCGATGTCCTGCTTGCGAAAACCGAGCGATAGCGCCTGCGTGATGGCGCGCTTGGTTGCGTCGATACTGCTATCGGCGCCCTGCGCTTCGTCGTAGACCGACACCGAAACCTCGGAGCCGTCGAACGGACTGCCCGACGTAAGTGCCGCGGCCAGCGGCACCGACGCGCCCAGCACGTCGCGCAGATAATCGAGGATGTCGCGAGGACTGCGGTAATTGGTGGTTTCTCTCAGCGTGGTCCAGCCGGGCAACGAGACCGGCTCACGCATGTACAGATTCTGCAGTGGGTCTTCGAGCCACCACCGCGCGGCGCCCGGCCGCAGCAGCCGCTCGAGCGCGGCAAACCATGGCTGCTGGAAATCCTGCCCTTCGTCGACGATCAGTACGTCGAATTGCCAGCGCGGTTCGATCGGCGTGTCGGCGAATACGGCCTCCAGTTGATCGAACACCTGCGCCGACCGGAAATCGGGCGCGCGGCCCGCGTCGCGCGCGATCCAGTCGCAAAGCTGGTGATAGTTCGCGACTTTCGCCTCCGGCGGCGCGACCCGCGCGATGTGATCGGCGAGCGGTCGGTTGAAGCACACGTACAACGGCCGCTCGCCGCGCGCGACCGCGTCCTTCATCACCTGCACCGCGAGTTGCGTCTTGCCGGAGCCCGCCGTGCCAATCACGCGCAAACGGAACGGCGCGAATTCGAGCCGCCGGGCCCATGTCGCAAGTCCGCCCGAAAGGCGCGTGACGAGCATGCCCGCCTGCCCGACGAGCGCGCTCGTGTCGGGCGTCAACGCGAGTTCGTCGGCGAGAAAGTGGTGGATTTTCGCCGCGCAGGGAAGCCGCGGTTCATCGGCCGGCAGCGCTTCGCGGACGATCGCCGCGAGACGCTCGCGCCGCGTAGCGTCGACGATGCGCGCGGGATTCACGCCGGCGATCGCCGCATCCTTGACGATGTGATCGGGACAGTACAGCAGTTCCTCGATGAAATAGGCGCCCGCGCCGAACGCCGCGGTAAAACGCCGGTGCAGACTCTCGATCGTATGCGCGAGCGCGATCGCGACGTTTCGCTCGGTTTGCAGATACACCTTGACGAGCCCCTTCGGCGTTTCGCGCAGAAAGCCGGTCTTCTGCTCGATGATCAGCAGGCGCCCGGCGGGACTCACGATCACGAAATCGGCCTCGCCGAACACGGAGAAGTTCTGGTTCAGGCGCGTCCAATGCACGCCGTGGTAGACGGTGTAGTCGGCGGGCAGTGCCTTTTCGAGCAGCGCGAGCGTTTCACGTTCGCGCGCCGCCGCGCCGGTCGCTTCGAGGCTCTTCCAGTCGTCGGGAACAATGCGGGCCATGCGATGCCTCAATGAGTTGGGATGCGTGTTTTCAGCGGGCAATCCGGAGTGCGGTCATTGTACGCAACGCAATGTCGGCCGGGCGGCCCGTCGCGCAAAGGCGCGCACATCGTGTATCGTTAGTGGCTGAACGCCGCGCACGCCGCGCGGCTTGCCAACCGTAAGAGAAAAGGATTTACCGGATGATTACGATCTGGGGACGCGCCAATTCGGTCAACGTCCAGAAGGTCTTGTGGTGCTGCGACGAACTCGTGCTGCCGTTCGACCGCATCGACGCGGGCCTGCAATTCGGCCGCAACAACGAACCCGACTATCTCGCGATGAACCCGACCGGCAAGATTCCGACGCTGGTCGACGACGACTTCGTGCTGTGGGAATCCAACTCGATCCTGCGCTATCTGGCGATGCAATACGGCGAATCGAGCCTGCTGTATCCGGGCGAGCCGAAACTGCGCGCGAGCATCGACCGCTGGCTGGACTGGTCGCTGTCGACGCTGCAGCCTGTGGAACGTCCCGTGTTCTGGACCCTCGTGCGCACGCCCGAGACCGAGCGCGACGCCGCCAAACTCGCCGCCGACGCGAAGGCGGTCACCGTCCTGTGGCGCCTGCTCGACACGCATCTGCAGGGCCGCTTCTTTCTCGAAGGCGACAAGTTCACGCTCGCCGATATCGTGATCGGCGCGTACGCGAAGCGCTGGTTCGGCCTCGACGGTTTGCAGCGGCCGTCGCTGCCGAGTCTGGAGCGCTGGTATTCGCGTCTCACGACGCGTTCCGGGTTCAAGAAGTATGTGGATTTCCCGTTGACCTGAGCATGGCGCGGGTCGGCGGAAACGGTTCAGGTATTCGCGCGACCCGCAAACTCTTCAACCCTGCTCGCGGGGCCCGACACGATCAGCAGATCCCCCGGCACAACAACGGTGTCAGGCCCCGCGTGCTGGAACTCTTCGCCAGCGCGCCTGACGGCCATGACCATGACACCGAACGCCTCCAGAACGCCGCAATCTGCGAGCGGACGGTTGTGTGTCGGCACCGGGGCCTGAATCGTGGCGACGGCAAATCCTTCGCCGAATTCAACGTAGTCCACGATTCGGCCTGTGATCAGGTGAGCGATCCGTTCACCCATTTCCGCTTCCGGATAAACCACGTGATGCGCGCCGATGCGCTGGGCAATCTGGCCGTGTTCCGTGGTCACCGCCTTCAGCCAGATGTCCTTGATCTGAAGTTCCGTTAGGGCCATCAGGGTCATCAGGCTCGCCGACAGGTCGCTTCCAATGCCCACGATCGCATGAGGGAAGTCGGCAACGCCCAATTGGCGCAGGGTATTCACGTTGGTCGAATCGGCCTGGACGGCATGCGTCAACCGGTCCGCCCATAACTGCACCTGCTGCTCGTCCCGGTCGATTCCCATCACGTCATGGCCAAGCCGAAGCAGCGACTGGGCCACGGCACAGCCGAACCGCCCCAAACCGATGACGACCACACTGTCGCCTTTCGAAAAAGAGAGCGAAATCTTGAACAGGTCAGCCAACAATTGGATGCTCCTCGGGGTAGCTATATTGCGCACGCCGCTCAACCAGTATTAACGACGTTGCAAAGGTAATGGTTCCAACCCGGCCGACATACATCAGCGTGATGATCACGAACTGTGCCGGCGCAGGCAGATCACCCGTGATACCCGTGGACAGACCGACCGTACTGAACGCCGAAACAACTTCGAAGATGACCTGATCGGTAGGAAAATCGGTGATGTGCAAAATGATCAGTGTGCCGACCGTGATCATCACGGCACCCAGCGCCACCACGGTAATCGCTTGCCGCTGCGCCGACACGCTGACACGGCGCCCAAACGCTTCGATATCGCCACGCCCGCGGATCTCTGCGATCACCAGCAAGGCCAGAATGGCGATGGTGCCGATCTTGACACCCCCTGCCGTCCCCGCGCTGCCCCCGCCAACGAACATCAGGAAGAAATGCAGGGCCCAGCTTTCATGACGCATTGCGCCGACGTCGAGCGAGTTGAAACCCGCCGTGCGCGCGGATACCGAGGCGAAAGCTGCCGAAAGGAGCTTCTCACCGAACGGCATCGGACCCAGGGTTTTTGGATTGGTCCATTCGAACAGCAGCAACGCAAGAAATCCGCCGAGCAGCAGCACCCCCGTGACCACTAAAGTGAGCCTGGTGTGCAATGAAAGCCGACGGGCACCCCGAAGTTTTTCCCGCAGATCGTACAGAACCGGAAACCCGATTCCGCCGACGACAATCGCGACCATCACCGGTACCAGCATCGACGCGTCGGCGGCATAGCGCATCAGACTGTCCGGGTGAATTGAAAAGCCCGCGTTGTTGAACGCGGAGACCGCATGGAACCATCCACTCCATGCGGCCTCGCCCCATTGGAAGTGGTACCCGAGATGAAGCCTGACCGTCAGCCAGAGTGCCGTGGTCAGTTCAGTGACGAGCGTCACGACGAGCACGAGGCGCGCCACGCTGCCGATGTCCCCGAGACGGAGCGTGTGCGTCTCGACCTGGGTGATCAGCTTCGCTCGCAGCGGCAAGGACCGGTTGACCATGAGTCCCAGCATGGTGGCTGCGGTCATCATACCGAAACCGCCAATCTGAAACAGGCCGAGGATGACCCACTGTCCAAAGCTTGACCAGTAGGTGCCCGTATCGACAACGACGAGTCCAGTCACGCAGACCGCGGAGGTAGCGGTAAAAAAAGCGCTCAGCCACGGCGCTGCCTCACCTTTGGCCTGCGACAAGGGCAACCTCAAAAGGAGCGTCCCTGCGGCAATCGCAAAGAGAAAGGCTAAGGCTACTGCCCGCGATGGGTGAAGCAGTTGTCTCATCGAGATCCCATCAAACACATTCAGAGACTGACTGACAAAGAATAGGCATTTTTTGCCAGTAAAGACCCTATTTTTCGTTTGTTGTCAGTTGTAAGCCAAATCTGGGCAATGCCGATTCTCTCGACACTTCGACCGGCGCGGCACTTGCATCCCCCTGCCTCTATAATCGACGCATGAAAACCGCCAAGCCCGCCGCGACCGGCCGTCCGGTCGCTCCCACACCTGCCGCCCCCGCCGCCGATGCACACGATCATCGAGCGCATCACGACGTGCACGAGTCGTCGCACGCACATGGCCCGTCGCAGGAAGCGGCTCTCGCACTCGCCGAGGAATATTGCCGAGAACGCGGCGAAAAACTCACGCCGATCCGGCGCAAGGTGCTCGAACTGCTGCTGAACTCGGGACGCGCGACCAAGGCCTATTCGCTGCTCGACGAAATGCGCCAGATCCACGCCGGCTCGGCGCCGCCGACCGTCTATCGCGCGTTGGATTTTTTACTGTCGGTGGGGCTCGTGCATCGGATCGAATCGATCAATGCGTTCACTGTCTGCCATGATCTGACGCAATGCCAGCACGGCATTCTCGTCGTATGCCAGCAATGTGGCAGCGTCACCGAATTGGATCAACCGAAGCTGCGTCAGGCCCTCGTCGCGCAGATCGAGGACGCGGGCTATCGGCTCGCGAGCGACGAAATCGAATTGAAGGGATTGTGTGCGGCCTGTCAGGCGGCCAAAGCGGCCAGCGCGGCCGCGCCGGTGGCCGCGGCGAAATAGCGGCGCGCCACATTGGGTGCGCAACGCTGTGTGACGCGCTGCAAAGCGTCGATGGCCGTGCGCTGCTTCGAGAAACGACATCTCCCCGCCGCGCGCCGGCCTGCTCTGTCTAAAACCCGCTCCCACGAGAGCCGCTACGAAGCGTCGATCAACCCGCCGCGCGGGCGTCGATCGCGTCGTGCAGCAGCGTCACGAGCGCTTCGGGTAATGCGGGCTTGGTCATGAAATGCTGGAAGCCTTCGCCGATGCTGCGCAGGCGGTATGCGTCGTCGGTATGGCCGGTGAGCGCCACTGCCACCGAGGGTGAATGACCGCCGCAAATCTCGTGGTCGCGCAGCCGCTGGATCAGATAGAAGCCATCCATGGCCGGCAAGTCGAGGTCGCAGACGACCGCGTCGGGAAGCAACCGCATCGCCACCACGACGCCCTCTTCCGCATCGGCGACCGCGCAAACCTTCGCGCCTTCCGCCTCGAGTAACAAGGTCAACGATTCCCGGCTGTCCGGGTCGTCCTCCACCAGCACGATCGTGGCCTGATCGAGCCTCATTGCTGCGTTCATCGTATGTTGTTGCTCTGAAAAACCGGTTAGGCCGTCCGAGGGGGCGGAGGTTTCACTTTGTATTTCACTTTGCTGATTGCCGTTGATTCGCGCGGCCAGGGTGTTGCTGTCCATGATTCCGACTCGATTTCGCACGCCGAGTTGCAGACAGGTCCGCGCTTGTAAAACATTGCGCAACATCTTCCCGAGTACAAGGCATACGCACGGTAACGCGCCCAAATTGCACGTCGATGAAAAAACGGCGCTCGACGCACACCGCGATTTAGCCGCTCAGTGTCCGCAGTTTTTCCGCGGCTCGCCGATCGCCGGCACCCGATGTTCCGGCGCGGTTCGTACGAACCCCGTTCGTACGGCCTTCCCCGCCCGGTATCGATTCTGCCCTTCGTATTGTTTGCACAACGCGGCGCTGCCGTTCGTTTTGCGCCGCTCGCATCCGACGACACTGCAAGCACGTCGCGTGCCTCGTTGCAGCGGTTCGCGTCACGTAAAGAAGGGCTCGGTCGGGGTTGCCGATATCGCGGCGATGAACGGCGCTGGTCTGCTAACCGGTGGTGTCGCGGCGCTATCATCGTGGGCGCGCACGCGCGCCTACCGATGCCCCCTCATCTCAACCCGAGGTCAACCGACACCATGTCCGCCACATCGCCCGCGCTTTCCGCCGCGACGCTCGACATCCTTCGTCACGTCAGCACCGCCACGCTGACCACGCAGCTATTCAAGCGCGGTCTGCGCAACACCTTCATGCAGGGCGTCGCGCTGCTCGGTTCGCGGCGCGGCGCGAATCTGGTCGGGCCGGCGTTCACGCTGCGCAACATCCCATCGCGCGAAGACATCGACGTACTGGAGCTATTCGCGGACCCTGAGTACGCGCAGCGCAAATGCGTCGAGACCATTCCGCCGGGCCACGTGCTCGTGCAGGATTGCCGCGGCGAGCGCGGCAGCGCGTCGTTCGGTTCGATTCTGTCGCTTCGTTTGCAGGTGCGCGGTGTTGCCGGCATGGTGTCAGACGGCTCGGTGCGCGACAGCGCGACGATCGCCGCGCTCGACATGCCGGTGTTTTGCGCCGGCGCGAGCGCGCCGCCCAATCTGATCCGCCATCACGCGGTCGATATCAACGTGCCGATCGGCTGTGGTGGAGTCGCGGTGTTTCCGGGCGACGTGATCGTCGGCGATGTGGATGGAGTCGTGGTAATTCCGCTGAAGATGGCCGACGACGTCGCGCAAGCCGCCGCCGGACAGGAACAGCTCGAGGCGTTTCTCACCGAAAGGATTCGTGCCGGCGCCGCGCTGCCCGGCACCTATCCGCCGAACGACGAGACGAAGGCGGCGTTCGACGAGTGGAAGAAAAATCGCAAAATCTAGGGCCTTTTCAAACGGCGCGGCGCCCGGTGCGCCACACCGGGCGCCAGTTCAATCGCCCTTGCCGGGCCCAATGCCCTGCAACAGCAACGCCACCGCGTGCCGCGCAATCTCCGCGCCGCCGATACTGCGGCGCAGCGGATCGTTGCGCCACAGCTTCGAGGTGGCAAGCGGCAGAATCGTCATGCCGAGCAGCGTGACGAACACGAGCGCGGGTTCGAGCGATGCATTCAGGCGCCCCTCCTTCTGCCAGCGCGCGATCGCCAGCAGCGACGCCTTCTGATGCGCGAAACCAAAGCGCTCATGCATGCGCTGGCGCAGCAGCCCGCCGTCGCTGATCACTTCGCGCACCCACAGCGACGCGAACCACGGGTTGTCGCTCGCGATCTGCACGAGCCGCTCCGTGAGTTGCGTGATTGCCGCGACCGGATCGTCGGGATTCTCCTGAAATGGCAGTCCGAGGCTCGCGCGCAACGGTGCGAAACACTCGTCAATCAGCACGTCGAGCAGTTGATCGCGCGTCTTGAAGTAGTAGTGCACCATCGCGGGCGTGAAGCCGGCCTCGCGGGCGATCTCACCCAGCGATGTCTCGACGATGCCCTGCCTCGCGAACAGCGTCAGCGCGGCGTCGAGCAAGCGCGCACGCTGCGCGGGACCGCGCGCGGCGCCCGACGGCCGGCCGGGGCGGCGCGCGGCCGATCCAGCCGGTGCGCTGCTTCCGATATTCGCAGCATGAATATCCGTTGGCGCTGCCGTGAGTTTGGGCTTCGACGCGTCGCGCTCTTTCGCGGCAATTCGCGCGGGCGGCCCCGTATCGGCCACGGCATTGTGCGCCGCGGCGTCGTCAGGCGAGATCCTTGTCATTGCATTGAATTTGACGTGAGAGGCGATGTCACATATATTAATCTCTCAGTTAATTAATTTCAACGCATTGCCGCCATGGAACAACCCGCTACGACCCTGTCAGTCAACCCCGCGCCCGCGGCCGACCATCCGCCGATCCGGCTGCTGTTTCCGGCGCTGCTGCTGGTCATGCTGCTCGCCGCCCTGGACCAGACGATCGTCTCGACCGCGCTCCCGACCATCGTCGGCGAACTGGGCGGGCTCAATAACCTGTCGTGGGTCGTGACCGCCTACCTGCTCAGTTCGACCATCGTCGTGCCGTTGTACGGCAAGTTCGGCGACCTGTTCGGCCGCAAGATCGTGTTGCAGACGGCGATCGTCATCTTTCTCGTCGGCTCGGCGCTGTGTGGCATCGCGCAGAACATGAGTCAGCTGATCGTGCTGCGCGCGCTGCAAGGGCTCGGCGGCGGCGGCCTGCTCGTCGTGACGATGGCGGCGATCGCCGACGTGATTCCGCCCGCTGAGCGTGGCCGCTACCAGGGCGTGTTCGGCGGCATCTTCGGTCTTGCCACCGTCATCGGTCCGCTGCTCGGCGGCTTTCTGGTCGAGCATCTGACGTGGCGCTGGATCTTCTACATCAACCTGCCGCTCGGCATCCTGTCGCTCATCGTGATCGGCGCGGTATTCAAGCCGCACGCGCGCCACGTGAAGCACACGATCGATTACATGGGTGCCGCGTTTCTCGCCGGCGCGCTGACCTGCATCATCCTGTTCACGAGTCAGGGCGGCACGATCCTGCCGTGGTCGTCGCCGCAACTGTGGTTCACGCTCGGCATGGGTCTCGCAGCGATCTGGGGATTCATTCACGAAGAACGCAGCGCGGTCGAACCGATCATGCCGCTCGGACTGTTCAAACAGCGCACGTTTCTGATCAGCAGCCTCGTGAGCTTCATCATCGGCGTATCGCTGTTCGGCTCCGTGACGTTCATTCCGCTCTATCTGCAGGTCGTGAAGGGCTCCACGCCGTCGCACGCCGGCATGCAGATGCTGCCGATGATGGGCGGCCTGTTCATCCTGTCGATGGTGACGGGCCGCGTGATCAGCAAGATCGGCAAGTACCGGCTGTTCCCGATCATGGGCACGTTCCTCGTCTCCGTGGCGATGCTGCTGCTCGCGCGCCTGCAGATCGATACGCCGATTCATGTGATGTATCTGTACATGGGTCTGCTCGGCTGCGGCCTCGGCATGGTGATGCAGGTGCTGGTCCTCGCGGTCCAGAACACCGTAGAGTTCAAGCATATGGGTGTGGCGACGTCGGGCGTCACGCTGTTTCGCTCGATCGGCGGCTCGATCGGCGTGGCCGGTTTCGGCGCGGTGTTCTCGAACGGCCTCGCCGGACGCCTCGAAAAGCTGATCCCGCCCGACACCGAACTTCCGCAGGCATTGGGTCCCGCAGCGATTCATCAGCTGCCCGAAGCATTGCGCAACGACTATCTGGATGCGTTCGCGGGTGCGTTGCACACCGTGTATCTGTCGGCCGCATGCGTCGTGGTGCTCGCCTTCGTGCTCGCATGGCTGCTGAAGGATCATCCGTTGCGCAAGCACTGAGCGTACTTCGACGCCTGATCGGCAAGCTGATGCAAACGCGTACCGGCAAGCGCCGGATAGCAGGTTGATCACGAGGCCGCACGCACGACGCGTCGGCCTCGTTGTTTTTTTGGCGCGCTCGCTTCATGCAGCGCGATGCTTCCGGTTACCTTCCATTTGTCGTGAAACAACAGACACATACACTCGTTTTCGAATGTATGGCCAGGGTTTCTTCATACCTCCCAATGAGCGGTAGCGCACACAATCCAGGGGCCAACCGCGTTGACGTCCCCCGTGAAACGCCACATATTGGAACCCGTGGAAACGCAGCCGCTGCCTCCGTCTCCACGACTTCCGGCGCATGTGGATCGTGATTCCGCGGACAAGGCTCCTGCCTCAACACGATCCGAAGCATGCCTTTACGGCATCGTTTTCCAAAGGTGGGTCCACGGCATGTCCACCCAGACAGCATCCGGCCAAAGTTTCCCCACGCCCTGCAAACGCTGCGGTGGCGCACTGTACCGACAAGTCGACGCCTGCCCCTACTGTGGCGCTGCGCATCCGTTCGACCAGGACGATCCGCACATCCGCACCGGTATTCCAGGCAGCCGTGCGAGCGCCACGCACAAGCCCCTGCCCCGTTTCGACGACGAGCCCGCCATCGCCGCTGCCGCGATGGCGTCCGAACCCCTGTTGCAGACCGAGCCGGTCATGCACACGGCGCTCGTGTCGACCGACACCACTATCCCACCTTACGAAGATCCGATGTATGCGCCGCCCAACACTGCGCAGACGATCTGGCGCGTGCTGTACGTGATCGGCGCGGTTGTCGCAATCGGCCTGGCGTATGTCGCTTATACGCTATTCAGCGACGGCGGCGAATCGGAAGATACAGGCGTGGAGCAGATTACGCCGGATGCCAGAACAACGACCGGCATGATCGCGCCGCTTGTGTCCGCCCCGGTGATTGCTCAAGCACAGACCATGCACGCGCCGGCCGCGGCCAAGCCTGCGCCACCGCCCGTGACCGCACTGGCGGCGAAGCCCGCGCCCGTCGTGCCCGCGGCTCCCGTCATTCCAGCGACACCAGCCGCACCGCCTGCCGCGCCGCCGATGGCCGCGACGCCCATGCGGCCCGCGCCGCAATTCCACGACGCCGGACAAGCATTGCAGGTCGCGAGGACAGCGTTCCGCGCGAACGATCTGTCCGCCGCGCAAGCCGCTCTCGCCGCTGCGCAAACGTTACAACCCGGAAACAGCGACGCGCAGGGTCTGGCCGATCAGATGCGGCCGCTCGTCCAGCGTCGCGATACTGCGCTACAGGCCGCGCAGGCCTGCGTCGCGCAGCAGTCGTGGCCGTGCGCGCGTCAGCACGCGAACGAGGCGCTCGCGATCGACAGCGGCAACGACGCGGCGAAAGTGATCCTCGAGCGCGTCATTCGCGAGACCGGCTGGGCGCCGCTGACTCCGCCGCATGCGGCGACGACGGATGCCGCGCCGGGCGCGCCGCTCGCGCAAGCGCAAGAGCAGGCACCGCTGCCCGTCGGCATGCAAGCGCACGGCGAACTGGTCGTGACTGCAACGAAAGTCGGCGTCGTGAGAACCGCGACGCCGCGGAGCAACTAGCGCTCACGCGCGACGCGACGGTCCGAACCGGGTCCCGGAGACGCAAACTGCTGCGCCGTCGCGCAAAAACATTGCTTCGCATACCAGATCAAATGGCCGCCGTCTGTGCCGATTCGCACATTATCGTGCGTCCTCTGAGCGGAAACAGACGGAGCGACCCTGGCAGCAGTTTGAACATGACAGGGCAACCGGATCACTGGTGCTTCCACGCGCCACGCGTGAAGCGGGATCAACCTGACCGATAGGTAGAAAGATCATGCTGAAGAGACTCCTCGCGGGCTGGCTGGGCCTGGTGGTACTGGTCGTATGTTCGCTGGCCGGCGCGGAACCGGCGCACTACAAGATCGTCACCGGGCCGGAGCGCGGCACATATATCCAGATCGGCAATGACCTGTCGAAATGGGTGGCCCAGCCGGTTGGCATCGACCTCGAAGTGGTGGCGTCGAAAGGCTCGGCCGAAAACGTGCAGCGCATGCGTTTCGAGCCCGGCGTGAAGCTCGCGCTCGTGCAGTCCGACGTGTATCAGGCGTTCATCGACATGGCCAACTCGGGCAACCCCGATGCGGGCACGACGATCCGGCCGCTGCGACTAATCATGCCGCTCTACGACGAGGAAATTAACGTCGTCGTACGGGCGGATTCGCCGCTGAAAACGCTCGCCGACATCAAGGACAAGACCATCAGCGTCGGCCTGCTAGGCAGCGGCACCGCGCAGTCGGCGACGACGCTCTACCGCCTGATGTTCGGCCAGCCGATTCCGGAGCAGAACGTCGTGCATCTGAGCAACGAGGACGCGCTCGCCGCGCTGATCGTGAAGAAGATCGACGTCGCGATCATCGTGGTCGGGCAGCCGGCAAAGCTGTTCAACGACATGAAACCCGACCTGCTGTCACAGTTGCGTCTGTTGCCCGTCGATCCCAACGCGTCGGAGACGAACCGCGCGAAGCAGACCTACTTTCCGACTACGATCCACCAAAGCAGCTACCCAGGCTGGTTGAAGGAAGACGTGCCGGGTCTGACCGTCAAAGCGTTTCTGGTCACCTACGATTACGGCTTGCGCGACACAGTCAGCAATCTGAATCATTTCGCCGACTCGTTGTGCGCGAACTTCGACAATCTGCAGGAGCATGGCCATCCGAAATGGAAACAGGTGAAGCTCGAATTGCCGACGCTCGTTCGTGGGTGGAAGTACTACGGTCCGGTCGAGAAGCATCTGCGCGCGTGTCTCGCGAACCGCAGCGCGGCGATGAGCGCGGCGGCCGCGCAACCCGCGCCGAAACCGCACACGCCTTGCTCGGAAGAAGAACGGATGCTTCTGCTGTGCAAATAACGCTGTAGCGGGGGACCGCGAACGCCTGCTTCCCCTGAGTTCGTCTCAGACCCGCTCGCGCCCCGCGCCGGCCGACACCGTGCACGCTTCCATCGCCCGTTGCAATGCCTCGTACACCTTCGGGCGATTGCATTGCGACACGTTGAAACGCAGAAAGCCCGCCGCCGCTTGCGACGCGCTGAACACGTTGCCCGGCGCGAACACGACGCCCGCCGTCAGCGCATGACGGGCGATGTCGGCGGCATCGAGCGCCCCGGGCAAGCGCGCCCATACGAACAGGCCCGCGCGCGGCCGTGTCCAGATATCGAGGCCCGCATAGCCGAGACGCCTGATGGTCTCTCCCATCGCATCGGCCAGCTTCGCGCGCATCGCCTCCAGATGACGCCGATAGGTACCGTCGACGAGCATCCGATGCACGACGCTCGCCGCGAGCTGACCATTGCCGAACGAAGTCGCGAGCTTCAGATCGATCAACGGCTCGACCCATTCGGCGCGTGCCGCAATATAGCCGCAGCGCACCGCCGCCGACAGCGTCTTCGAAAAGCTGCCGATCGACACGACGCGCGCGAGGCCGTCGAATGCGGCAAGGCGCGGCGCGGCTTCGTCTTCGAAGTCCGCGAAGATGTCGTCCTCGACGATCAGCAGATCGTGCTCGCCGGCGAGCTTCAGCAGCCGGTGCGCGACGGCCGGCGCGAGCGTCGCGCCGGTCGGATTGTGGATCGCCGAGTTCGTCACGTAGAGCCGCGGACGCTGCTCGACCAGAACGCGCTCGAACGCCGTGAGATCCGGTCCCTGCGGCGTGTACGGCACGCTCGCGATCCGCACGCGATGCGCGCGCAACAACGCCTGAAAATTGAAATAGCAAGGATCGTCGATCAGCACCGTGTCGCCGGGTTCGAGCAGGAAGCGGCACACGAGATCGAGCGCATGGGTGCCGCCGTCGGTCAGCAGGATCTGCTCGGGCGGCGCGTCGACCCCGTGCGCGGAAAGCCGCCACGCAAGCTGCTGACGCAGCGCGGGCAAGCCCGCCGGGCTCGCGTAGTCCGCGAGCAGCGATTGCGGATCACGAGCGACCGCACGCAGCGCGCGCCGCACGCCATCTTCCGGCAACCACGAAGCCGGCATCCAGCCGCAGCCGGGCTTCAGCGCTTTCGAGCCGGTCTCCAGCGACTGCCGCGTGAGCCACAGCGGATCGACCTCGCGATCGAGCCGCGGCCCGAGATCGGCGAGCGCGAGCGGCGGCGCATGGCCCGACACGAAGAAGCCCGAGCCGCGCCGCGCGATGATCACCCCTTCCGCAACGAGACGGTCGTAGCCTTCCACCACGGTCGACTTGGACACGCCGAGCGTGTCGGTCATCGCGCGGATCGACGGCACGCGGGCGCCCGGCATCAGCGAGCGGCTCGCGATACGCTCCCGCAGATTGTTCATCACGAGGCCGACACGCGTGCCCGGCACCGTCTCGTTGTTCTCGCTTTCCGCCATCTGTACTGCTCCCATGTTCGGTACAGTTTGTACGGACTGTACTGATCTGTAGCTTAACGTTTACGGCCGCGGCGAGCATCATGAGACTCTTTCAGCGCAGGGATGTTTGCCATGGACAAAACCACCAACGGCTGGCTCAGCGGTTTCGCGGGCGTGCTGATTTTCAGCGGCTCGCTGCCGGCCACGCGACTTGCCGTGCAGGGCCTCGAGCCGGTGTTTCTGACCGTGGCGCGCGCGACGATCGCGGGTATCCTTGGTCTGCTGCTGTTGCTGGTGTTCCGCGAGACCCGCCCGGAGCGGCGCGATCTGCTGCCGCTCGTCGTGGTCGCGCTCGGCGTCGTGGTCGGCTTTCCTTTGCTGACCGCGCTCGCGCTGCGTCATGTGAGCGCCGCGCATGCGGTCGTGTTCATCGGCCTGCTGCCGCTCGCCACCGCGATCTTCGGCGTGTTGCGCGGCGGCGAGCGGCCGCAGCCGGCGTTCTGGCTGTTCTCGGCGCTCGGCAGCGCGGCGGTGGCCGCGTTCGCGCTGCGTCACGGCATCGACGCCTCGCCGCTCGGCGACGCGCTGATGCTCGCGGCGATCGTCGTGTGCGGGCTGGGCTACGCGGAAGGCGCGCGGTTGTCGCGTCATCTCGGCGGCTGGCAGGTGATTTCGTGGGCGCTCGTGCTGTCGCTGCCGTTGATGCTGCCGCTCGCATGGTGGACGCGGCCCGTGTCGTTCGACGGTGTCGGCGCCGCCGCGCTGTGGGGACTCGCGTACGTGTCGCTGTTCAGCATGCTGATCGGCTTCGTGTTCTGGTATCGCGGGCTCGCGCTCGGCGGCATCGCGGCGGTCGGCCAACTGCAGTTGCTGCAGCCGTTTTTCGGGCTGCTGCTCGCCGGCGTGCTGCTGCACGAGCAGGTACCGCCATCGATGATCATCGTCACCGTGATCGTGGTCGCCTGCGTGGCTGGCGCACGGCATTTTTCGCGCGCCGCGCCGGTGCGGCGGCCGGTCTGACGCGGCTCGACCGTCGCACGGCGAACAGACTTTTTCAGGATCGAATTGCGCGAGCCGTGGATCGATCTGTCATCATTTCGCTGATTGGCACAACCAGCGGCCCGCGCCGCGACTGACGATGACGACCGCTTTTGCCCAAACCGTCGAAGCCCGTTTTGCCGAACTCACGCCGACGTCGAAACGCGTCGCCAGCTACATGCTCGCGAATCTCGACCGGCTCGGCCTCGAGACCGCCGATCAGATCGCGCAGCAAGCCGGCACCAGCGGTATTTCGGTCGGCCGCTTTCTGCGCAGCGTCGGCTATCGCAATCTCGACGATCTGAAACGCGAGCTGCGCGGCACGCAGCAGCGGCCCTGGCTGATCACGGACCGGCTCGACGCGTTCCGCCGTGGCCCGAGCGACTGCGCGCAAACCGGTGAGCTTCATGAACCGAGCGTCGCTGACGGCTCCTCGCCGCGCGACGCCGCGCTCGCCCAATCGCTCGAACTCGAGATCGGCGCGATCCGGCACGTGTATGAACTCGCGCGCTCGCCGGCCTTCGCGCGCGTCGCCGACCGCATTGCGAACGCCGATGCGGTCTACATCCTCGGCATCCAATCGACGCGCGGCATCAGCAACGCGTTCTACAGCTATCTCGAATACATCCGCCCGCGCGTGTTCTATTCGGACGGCATGTCGGGTTCCTACGTCGATTCGCTGAACTCGGAATTCAGCACGCCCTATCTGATCGTCACCGACACGCGCGCCTATTCGACGATCGCGCGACGCTATTGCCAGGCGGCCTCGCGCCGCGGCCTGCCGTTCGCGCTCGTCACCGATATCTACTGTCCGTGGGCGCGCGATTTCGACGGCGATCTGCTGCAGGTGACGACCGACGTCGGTCAGTTCTGGGATTCGCTCGCGCCGCTGACATGCCTGTTCAATCTGCTGATCTCGGCGGTCGTCGAACGGCGTGGACCGGCTATCGACGAACGCGTGGCGCGTAATCGCGAGCTGCAGAGCGAGTTCGATCAATTCGATCTTTGACCCGCTTCAAATCCGCCCCTGCGACAGGCATAGTGAAGACTTCCGCCAAACTGCGCCCGCCACGACAGGACCCCGCATGAGTTCACCCCGCCCTCCGCTCGACGCCCCGCTGATCCGCGACGCCAGCGAAGCCGACCTCCCCGCGATCCAGGCGATCTACGCGCATCACGTGCTGACCGGTGTCGCGTCGTTCGAAGAAACCCCGCCGTCCGTCGACGATCTGCGCGCGCGGCTCGCAAGCGTGCGCAGCCACGGACTGCCATATATGGTCGCGGAGATCGACGGCGACGTGGCCGGCTATTGCTATGCGACGCCGTATCGCCCGCGCGCCGCCTATCGCAACACGATCGAAGACTCGATCTACGTCAACGACGCGTATCGCGGCCGCGGCATCGGACGCGTGCTGCTGCAGGCGCTGATCGAACGTTGCGAGACCGGACCGTGGCGTCAGATGATCGCAGTGATCGCCGATGGCGGCAGCGGCGGCTCACTGTCGTTGCACGCGCAACTCGGCTTCGAGCTGACCGGCACGTTGAAGGCTGTCGGCTACAAGCACGGCCGCTGGCTCGACACGACGCTGATGCAACGCCCGCTCGGCCGCGGCGCATCGACTGGGCCCGACGACGACTCAAACGCAGCGGGCGACGCCGAACGCACAACCTAACGCGCGCGCGGCAAACGCGTGAACAAGGTCGGATAGTCGATCACGAGACCATCGCTATCCACGCGCAAATTGGCGGTGAACTCGCGAAAAATGCCTTCGTAGCGGTACTCGCCATTCAACTCGATGCACGTGTAGGCCTGCTCGGCGCGCGTGACCTGCAAGTCCGGCGTCGAGATATACGCGACTTCGATCGGCTGACGTTCGCCTTGCGCGAGTTGCAGCCGACGGATCGGCAACGTATTGGTGTACGGCGTCGCCGCGATATCGATGTCGATACAGCCTTCGATCGCGCTGAGCGCGAGGCCGTGCCCGTCGTGCCAGTGGCCGTCGCCATCGCCATGCAGCTCCAGCTCGCCACCGCCGACGATCTTCAGCCGCGCGTAGCGCGTGCGCCAGCGCGCGTCGCAGCGCACCGCGTAATGCAGCCCGTACGCCTTGCCGAAGCGCTGCCCGACCACGACGCTTTCAACGGCGAAGCCATCGTCGCGCGCATCGAATACCAGATGTTCGATGCCGTCGCCCTCTTCCGAAGCCCATCGTAATTCACGCATCGGCGTCTCCTCGCGAAACGGCGCAGGAAAGCGCGCCGGGCTCTCATCGTAACGCGAAAGCCCGCGCGCGAGGCAATCCCAACCCAGATCTGGCACAGCTGGGGAGACCAGCGCCTGCGATGCATCAAAATGAAGCATCGAAAAAAAAGCTGCGCACGTAATGTGCGCAGCTTTGCGAGACTGACGACGCGAAAAAAACGCGTCGATGTGGCGACAAAACAACGCGCCGCCACGTATTCAGTAACTGTTTAGAACTTGTGGATGATACCCACGCCAACCGCGGTCTGGCTGCGCGACGAGGACGGCGAACCGTTCTGGCCGTCACCGATGCCTGCCACTGCGTTGATGATGGACTTGCCGTTGCCCGACAGCGTCTGGCCGCTAGCGCGCTGATACGCTTCGAGTGCGTACAGGCCGGTGCGCTTGGACAGCGAGTAGTACTGCGACAGGTTGAACTGGTTGTAGGTAGCCGTGCTCTGAATGCCGTTCGACGACGTTGCACGGGTGTAGCTATAGCCAGCGGCCACGTCCAGAACCGAGATCGGCTTCCAGTGCAGCACTGCGCCACCGGTATTCCAGATCTGCGTGTCGTGGAACAGCGAAGCCTCGCCCGCAGTGTATTTAACGTTCGAGTATGCGAACGAAACGTCCCACTGCGAGTTGAACGCGTAACCACCCGTCACCGCAATGCGCTGCTGCTTCGCTGCGGTCTGGAAGCCGTTGTTGATTGCCGAGACGGACGGCTGAGCGCCGTTGTTCGTCGCCGTGGAATTCCACGCGGGGGTGCCAACGGTTGCCGCGTTGTCGATGCGCTGGATACCTGCTGCGATACCGATCGGGCCGTTCAGGTACTGTGCCGCCACGCTCCAGGTTTGGCCGGCTGCGAAGCTGCCCGCATTGCCGCCCAGTGCGTACGAACCGCTAACCGTCAGACCGGCAAAGCTCGGCGACGTATAAACCAGTTGGTTGTTCACCCGGAACGTCGTATCCAGCGAGTCGATATCACCCGGATGCGCACCGTATGCACCGGTCAGCCATGTGGTCGGGCTATACGGCGAGAGCAGCGTGTAGTACGAGGTGTACCCGCGGCCTGCCGTCAGCGTACCGAACTGCGCGTTCGTCAGACCGACCCATGCCTGGCGGTTGAATGCCAGACCCGACACACTTTGCGCGCCGGTTGCGCTGTTAAAGCCTTCTTCCAACGTGAAAATCGTCTTAGTGCCGCCACCCAGATCTTCCGAGCCCTTCAAACCGAAACGGCTGCCTGCCCAGATGCCGTTGATCATCTTGACTTGCGAGTTGCCAGGGACGGTCTGCGGTTTCGCCGCCGTGGTCAGCGACGCCGAACTGTTCTGCCAACCCAGGCCCGTATCGACAATACCGTAAAGCGTCACGCTGCTTTGCGCATGTGCGCCCAGGGCGACCAACCCCAAGGCCGAAGCTAAGAGAGTCTTTTTCATTTTTACTCCTCTGTTAAAAACTTTCTAATGCGGCCTATGCGAGCGCCGCTGAGTGTGGGAAATACGTTTTATTTGGATCAGAACACCGGATGGCCGTTGATGATGCTCGGCAACCAGGTCGAGAACCACGGGACATAGGTGACAATATTGATGGCCGAGAAGATAGCGAGGTAATACGGCCAAGCCACCTTAGTAGTTTCCCCTATCGACACATTGCCAATTGCGCAACCAATGAACTGCACCGAGCCAATCGGCGGATGCACGAGACCCAACGCGCAGTTCAGCAGAATCATGATGCCGAACTGAACCGGGCCCACCCCGTTGTGCATGGCCATCGGCAGGAACAGCGGGGTCGTGATCAGGATGTGCGCCGCCATGTCGACGAACGTACCGAGGAACACCTGAATCACGTTGATGTACAACAACATCAGCCACGGCAGCGAGGTCGCGCCGTCGAGCATGCGTTCGATCGCCTCCGGGATCTCCAGATAGGCCATCTGGAAGCGCAGCATGTTCGACACACCGATCAGCAGCAGCACCACGCCGGTCGTTTTCGCGGCCTTGCCGAGCGCATGGCCGAGCTTCTTCATCGACAGCGAGCGATACACGACGATGGTCAATATCAGCGAATAACCCACGGCGATCGCGGCCGCCTCCGTCGCGGTGGCGATACCGCGCGCCACGCAGAACAGAATGATCGCGATGACCATCAGACCCGGCACCGCGCCGATGAACGTGCGCAGCACCGCCATCCAGCCCGGGAAACGCTGCAGTTCGGTCGAACCGTCGGGACGGCGCGGATAGCCGAACTTGACGGCCTGCCAGTAAGCGGCGATCAGCACGAGGCCCATCACCCACAGCACCGGCAACAGACCCGAGAACAGCAGATCGCCGATCGACACGCCGCTCATCTGCTTGCCGTTCAGCACGCCGCTCACGCCTTGCGCGGCGAACGCGTAGATGATCATGTTGGTCGACGTCGGCATCAGCGCGCCGGCGAGCGACGAGTGCGTGGTCACGTTGACCGCGTATGCGGCGCTATAACCTTCGCGCTTCATCAGCGGGATCACGACACCGCCCATGGCCGACGTATCCGCGGTCGGCGAACCCGACACGCCGCCGAACAGCGTACAGGCGACCACGTTGGCCATGCCGAGGCCACCACGGAAATGGCCGACCGTGGCCTGCGCGAAACGCAGGATGCGGTCAGCGATGCCGCCGTGGAGCATCAACTCGCCGGAGAAGATGAAGAACGGGACCGCGAGGAACGAGAAACCGTTCATGCCCGAGATCATCGACTGCATCGCGGTCGCGGTCGGCAAGCCTTCGAACAGGTACGTCAGAACGCAGGACAGGCCCAACGCGAATGAAACCGGAACCCCGAGGAAGAGGAAGATTAGAAAACTGGCGGCAAGAAGGGCAAGTTCCATGATGGTTCTACTTTTATTCCGTGGCGGAGAGTTCGAGCGCCGGCTCTTCCCGTTTCCCCGCGAAGAGCTCGAGCAGATGCTCGATCGAGAACAACGCGATGCACACACTCGCGAAGATCGGGATGCAGTAGCGCACGCCTTCCGGCACGCCGATGATCGGAATGCGGTCGCCCATCGTGGTTTCCGCCATCTCGAGGCAACCGACGAAGACCGCCACCGCGAAAGCGACCAGACACAGGTGCTGAATCCCTTTCGCGATCACCTGGCCTTTCTCGGGCAATTTCTTGACGAGCGAGTCGAGTCCGATGTGACCGCCCTCGCGAACCTTCAGCGCGGCGCCGAACATCGCGATCAGGATCACCAGCAGCAATGCGATGGGCTCAACGAAATCGGGCGCGTCGCTAAACACGTAGCGCATCACCACGCTATAAATCACGAGCAGGCAAAGCACCGCGAGGCTAAGCGACGCCACGACCAGCAGCACGCGAAAAAGAAAATCATTTGGGCGTTTCAGGAAACTCATGACCCTGTCCTTGCTTACGACCGACCTGTGCTTGAGATTCAGCCGTCCCGATGCGACACGATCCGCACGCGCGCGCGAAATCACGCGGCGGAAGGTCTCGCGAGTTTCCTCGCGGGACCATTCACGCCGCTGTTGCGACAAGCGTTGCTATTGCTGATTGCGTCCGGGACGCGTGACTTACTTGATTGCTTCGATCTCGTCGACGATCTGCTTCATTTGCGGGGTCTTTTCGTACTTCGCCCACACAGGCTGCATCACTTTCACGAAAGCCGCGCGGTCGATCTGCGAAGCCGCGATGACCGTTGCGCCACCCTTCGTGACGGCCTTCTGTGCGTCGGCTTCGCGCGCGGTCCACAGCTTCTGGTAGTACGGCACCGAGTCAGCCGCGGCCTTCTTGATGATCTGCTGCTCTTGCGGCGACAGCGTGTCCCACACCTTCTTCGAGAACACCAGCACTTCCGGCGTCATCGAATGCTCGGTTTCCGAGTAGACCTGAGCGACTTCGAAGTGCTTGGTTTCTTCGTACGACGGCAGGTTGTTTTCGGCGCCGTCGACGAGGCCGGTCTTCAGGCCCGTATAGACTTCCGAGAACGGCATCGGGGTCGGCGTGCCGCCCATTGCCTTGATTTCGTCGACCATCAGGTCGGACGGCTGCACGCGGACCTTCAGCCCCTTCATGTCAGCCGGCGATTTGATCGCCTTCTTCGCGTACATCGAGCGTGCGCCGCTCTCGTAGAACGTCAGTGCGATCATGCCCTTCGCGGTGAAGGCGTCGAGGATCTTCTGGCCTTCCGGACCGTACATGACCTTGCGGAAATGGTCGACGTCGCGGAACAGGAACGGCAGCGACGGGATCATCGATTCCGGCACGATTTCGTTGAACGCAGCACCGTTGGCACGGGCCATGTCGAGCGCGCCGATACGGACCTGGTCGATCGTGTCGTTTTCCGAACCGAGCGCGCTGTTGCCGAACACCTTCACGGAGTCCTTGCCGCCGGTCGCCTTGCTGATCTCCTCGCCCATGTACTTCACGGCCATGTTGGTCGGGAAGGTGTCGCCGTGCACATCGGCGACGCGGAACACGCGCGCTTCAGCCGACATCGTGCTGAACGCCAACGCCGCGGCCGCGACGATCATCGAAACATGGGAAGAGGCAAACTTCTTGTTCATCGTGACATTCCTTGAAAAATAGACCATCCCAGCAACAGCGGATGTGACATGGTTTTGACGCGTCTCCGGCTTCACGCTCACTGCCTTCGCAGGTGCGGGCGTTGGCCGTACTGGCTGTGCGACTTCCCCGGCACAGTTGACCCAGCACTCCAGTCGACAACTCGACTACTTACTTCAATCACGCCGGCCGGCTTCGGACATGCATGCCGCATCGACCGCGGCGGCATGAATGCCTTGAAAACCCACCGAATTGCACTGTCACACCAACACAGAAAGCCATTTGTTTGGGCTTATATGTTGTACGACAACATACGAAGTCTATAAAAGGGGTTTTATCTTGTACAGACGGTATTTACCCGCATCAAGAAAAGCGCCGGTACGGATGACCGGCGTGGCATGCCACAAGGTCCCGCGCCGTCCGGCATTGGATGGGGACGGAATCGGTACAGTCTGCGGAGCTGTGGTATTTTTGCTGAAGAAATACGTGGCGGCGTGGTCTTCACACAACACGTTGTACGACGAGTGACAAATAAAGGGCCACACGAATGGTCCCGAAAAATCAAAACGCCGGGAGAAAAACTTCATCCCGGCGCATGCTTCATGCAAGCAACGTTACAGTTGCCCTGCGAACTCGGGCTCAGGCAGCCCGCTCACGCCGGGCCGCAGCGCGAACACGTGGCCGTCGTGCTCGCTCGCGCCGTTGGCGGGACGAATCGAGGTGACGAACAGCGTATCGAGATCGCGGCCGCCGAACGCGCACATGGCAGGCTTGATGGCCGGCACCGGAACCTGCCGGTCAAGCTTGCCCTGCGGCGTAAAACGCAGCAGCAGACCGGCGTCGTTCGCGCAGATCCAGTAGCAGCCGTCGGCATCGACCGCCGCGCCGTCCGGACGGCCCGAATAGTGATGCAGGTCGGCGAACACGCGGCGGTTGCGCGGCTCACCGGTGTCGACGTCGTAGTCGAACGCCCAGATCAGCCGGCGCAGCGGATGCGAGTCGGACAGATACATCGTCGTGCCGTCCGGCGACCAGCCCAGGCCGTTCTGCGTGATCAGCGAATCGACGACCGGCGCTGACAGCACGCCCTTCTCGTCGAAGCGGTACAGCGCGCCGCCCGGGATCGCCGCGGCCATATCCATCACCATCGTGCCGGCCCAGAAACGCCCTTGCCGGTCGCAGCGGCCGTCGTTGAAACGCATTCCGCCGTGCGGGAATTCAGGCGCCGCGAGCTTGCGCAGCGACGCCGTCAGCGGCTCGCCGCTCGCCGCTTTCGACGCGTCCGCGAGCGAGACCGCGAACAACCCGGTCTCGCAGCCGGCGAGCACGGTGCCGGCGTGACCGAACGCGATGCAGGCAACCTGCTCCGGCAGCAGCCATTCGGTGCGCTTGCCTGTCTCGAGCGAGCCGCGCACGATCTTTTTCGCCGGAATGTCGACCCAGTACAGCGCCTGCTCGGCCGCGCGCCAGACCGGGCTTTCACCGGTGGCCGCGGGCAACGGACCGGCCGCTTCGAAGCGCTCCACTTGCGGATTCGCGCTCATTGTTCAGGCTCCCGCTTCGGCTCCATCGGACCGGCTAGCACGAACGGGCCGCCCTGGTACAGCTGGGTCGGGTCGTCGAAGCGGGTGTCGGGAGCGCTCGGCGGGAACAGGTGTTCGAACTGCGCCGAGCTGTCTTGCGGACGGTAGCCGAGAAACGCGGCGTTCGTGTTGTCGACCCACGAGATGCGGTTGTTCGACACGCCGTAGACGATCGCGTGACCGACGCGGTTCGTGAACAGCGAGCAGCGCACGAGCTCGATGAAATCGCGGTAGCTCAGATACGTGACGAGCATGCGTGCGGTCTTCGGCTGCTCGAACGACGAGCCGATCCGCAAACACACGGTCTCGAGACCGAAGCGGTCGAAGTAGTAGCGCGACAGCGATTCGCCGAAACACTTCGTCACGCCGTACATGCCGTCCGGACGCAGCGGCACTTCGGTATCGAGAACCGACGTCACCGGATGGAAACCCACCGCGTGATTCGAGCTCGCGTAGATGATGCGCTTCACGCCATGCTTTTGCGCCGACGAGTACACGTTGTAGAGGCCGCGGATGTTCGCTTCGAGCAGGTCTTCGAACGGCGCTTCGACGGAGATGCCGCCGAGATGCACCACCGCGTCCACGCCTTCGAGCAGCGCGTGCACGGCTGCTTCATCGGCGAGATTGACGACGGCCGCTTCCTCGTGCGCGGCGACTTCGCCGAGCGCAGCGATATCGGACACGCGCACGATATCGGCCCATTGCGCGAGCGCGGGACGCAGTTGCTTGCCGAGGTTGCCCGCGGCGCCGGTGAGCAGCAGACGGCGGAAGGGTTTCTTTGCCGCGGAGCGGTCAACGTTCAAATCGGTCATGTCTCTTTGCTGTTGTGATTGCGATCGGGTCTTCTGAACGGAAAAGCGAGCGCCGGCTGGACCGGCGCTCGCCTGAGTATTGACGGGGCACGGTGCCTGCTCAGGTCACCGGCGCCGGGTTGAACAGCGTCAACGCATTGTGCAGTCCGAGCTTCTCCGCGCAGGTTTCCTTGCGGCCGCTCGCGACTTCGAGCATCAGGCGGAACAGTTCCCAGCCCACCTCCTCGATGCTGGACTGGCCGGTCGCGATCGTGCCGGCGTTGATGTCCATCAGATCGTGCCAGCGACGCGCGAGGTCCGAACGCGTCGCGACCTTGATGACCGGTACTTCGGCGAGGCTGTACGGCGTGCCGCGGCCGGTCGTGAACACGTGCAGCGTGATGCCCGAGGCGACCTGCAGCGTGCCGCAGATGAAGTCGCTGGCCGGCGTCGCCGCGTAGATCAGGCCCTTCTGATTGACCTTCTCACCCGGCGACAGCACGCCGGAGATCGCCGAGTTGCCCGACTTGATGATCGAGCCCATCGCCTTTTCGACGATGTTCGACAGGCCGCCCTTTTTGTTGCCGGGCGTCGTGTTCGCGCTGCGGTCCGCGCCGCCGCGCTTCAGGTAATCGTCGTACCACTGCATCTCGCGGATGATCGCCTGTGCGACGTCCGCATTGGCCGCGCGCGCGGTCAGCTGATCGACGCCGTCGCGCACTTCGGTGACTTCCGAGAACATCACGGTCGCGCCGGCGCGCACCAGCAGGTCCGTTGCGAATCCGACGGCCGGGTTCGCGGTCAGGCCCGAGAACGCGTCGCTACCGCCGCACTGCACGCCGATCACCAGATCCGACGCCGGACAGGTTTCGCGACGGCGGTTGTTCAGGCGCTTCAGATGCCCTTCGGCCATCCTCATGATCGACGTGATCATCGACTGGAAGCCGACGTGCGATTCGTCCTGCAGCACCACGACGTCGCCGTTCTGGTCTAGCGCGACATCACCGATGTCCGCGACGTCGTCGACGACCGCCGCCGCCGCGATCGGAATCGTTCCCGGCGGCATCAGACGCTCGGGCTGCAGCTTCTCGCAGCCGAGGCTCACCATCATCACTTCGCCGCCGAAGTTCGGGTTCAGCGCGATGTTGCGCACGGTGCGGATCGGCACCATCGCGTCGGGCGCGTCGATCGCGACGCCGCAGCCGTAGGTGTGACCGAGGCTGACGACATCGTCGACATTCGGATATTTCGGCAGCAGCTCGGCCTTGATGCGCGTGACCGCGTGTTGCACGACGTCGGCGACGCACTGCACGGTGGTCGTGATCGCGAGGATGTTGCGCGTGCCCACCGAGCCGTCCGAGTTACGGTAGCCCTCGAACGTATAGCCTTCGAGCGGCGGCATGTCCGGCGCTTTGATGGTGGCGATCGGCAGGTCTTCGAGTCCCGGCGGGCTCGGCATGCGGATCAAGTGTTCGTTGATCCAGCTGCCCTTCGGCAGCGGCTTCAGCGCATAACCGATCACGACGTTATAGCGGATGACCTCGTCGCCCTCGGCGAGATCGGCCACCGCGACCTTGTGGCCCTGCGGCACACGCTCGCGCAGCCTGAGGCCATCGGCGAATACCGCGCCCTCGCCCAGACCGCCGTCGTTGACGACGATCGCGACATTGTCATTGGGATGAACGCGGATGTAGAGCGGAGTTTGTTCCATTGATCGATCCTTGAGGCGTGATAGACCTGCTTCGCCAGAAATCATACGTCATCCTACAACGTGAAGTTTCGCCTGGATGTTCCGTATTTACCCTATAGCGTGAATTATGCCGTGAAAACCCCGTTGAGTTACCGGATTTGTTGTTGTACGATGACGTATAAGAAATCTGATTTCCAAAGATCTTCTACTAGTACGACGTCCGTTGTACTGGTTGGAACCAACAACGACCCAATCCGACGCCTGGATACTTTGATCATGACGACACCGCAGGAACTCAAGCAGATCGTTTCGGAAGGCCTCCTGTCCTTCCCCGTCACCGACTTCGACGCTAAAGGCGACTTCCGCGCCGACACCTACGCGGAGCGTCTCGAATGGCTCGCGCCGTACGGCGCATCGGCGCTGTTCGTCGCCGGCGGCACGGGCGAATTCTTCTCGCTGACGCAAGACGACTACACGCAAGTAGTCAAGACCGCGGTCGAGGTCTGCAAGGGCAAGGTACCGATCCTCGCCGGCGCCGGCGGCCCGACCCGCGTGGCGATCGCCTACGCGAAGGAAGCTCAGCGCCTCGGCGCGCACGGCATCCTGCTGATGCCGCACTACCTGACCGAAGCAAGCCAGGACGGTATCGCCGCGCACGCCGAAGAGGTCTGCAAGGCTGTTCCGGGCATGGGCGTGATCATCTACAACCGCGCGAACTCGAAGCTCAACGCCGACATGCTCGAGCGTCTGGCAGACCGTTGCCCGAACCTGATCGGCTTCAAGGACGGCGTGGGCGAGATCGAAAACATGGTGACGATCCGCCGCCGCCTCGGCGAGCGCTTCTCGTACCTCGGCGGCCTGCCGACCGCGGAAGTCTACGCTGCCGCCTACAAGGCGCTGGGCGTGCCGGTGTACTCGTCGGCGGTGTTCAACTTCATCCCGAAGACCGCGATGGACTTCTACCGCGCGATCGCCGCTGACGACCACGCGACCGTCGGCAAGCTGATCGACGAATTCTTCCTGCCGTACCTGAAGATCCGCAACCGCCGCGCCGGCTACGCGGTCAGCATCGTCAAGGCTGGCGCGAAGCTGGTCGGCCACGACGCAGGTCCGGTGCGCGCACCGCTGACCGATCTGACGCCGGAAGAAATGGAGCAGCTCGACGCGCTGATCAAGAAGCTCGGACCGCAGTAAGGCACCGGCGTCAGGGCTTCTAGCGAAGTAGCTCGCGAGCCTCATCGATGAGGGCCGCCTGGACGGCCGCGTGGCGAACGCCCGGCACAGCAACGTCGCCGGGCGTTCGTGTGTTTGCCCGACAGGCAGGTGGTCTGCGGACCGCCCGGTGTGCAGACTACACCTCGCCGACAATACAGGAGATGACCCATGGACTTGAGCCGCTCGGCCAGTTCCACCGACGCCGCTTCTAGCGCGGCACGCACCAAGGTCCGCTACGGGATCCTGCTGCTGATCTTTGTGATCACCACCCTCAACTACGCCGACCGCGCGACACTGTCCGTCACCGGTTCCGCAATGCGCACCGCGTTCAGCCTCGACGCGATCCGCATGGGCTATATCTTTTCCGCATTCAGCTGGGCTTACGTGCTGTCGCAACTGCCGGCCGGCTGGCTGCTCGACCGTTTCGGCGCACGCCGCGTGTACGCGGCGAGCATCTTCTCGTGGTCGCTATTCACGCTGCTGCAGAGCTCGGTCGGCCTGCTCGGCAGCGCCGGTGCGGCGATTACCGGCCTGTTCGCGCTGCGCTTCGTGATGGGCGCGGCCGAGTCGCCGGCGTTCCCGGCGAACGCGAAGGTCGTCGCGAGCTGGTTCCCGACCAACGAGCGCGGCACCGCGTCGGCGATCTTCAACGCCGCGCAATACTTCGCCGCGGTCGTGTTCACGCCGCTGATGGCGTGGCTCACGCACGCGTTCGGGTGGGAAATGGTCTACGTCGTAATGGGCGTGGCCGGGCTGCTGCTCGCGCTGACGTGGCTGAAGGTCATGAAGAATCCCGCCGACCATCCGCGCGTGTCGCGCGCCGAGCTCGAGTACATCGAGCAAGGTGGCGGGCTCGTCAGCGGTGCGCGCAAGACGCGCCCGGACGATGTTTCGAAGGCCGGCGGCTGGACGCTCGTGCGTCAGTTGCTCAGCAACCGCATGCTGCTCGGCGTCTATCTCGCGCAGTACTGCATCAACGTGCTGACCTACTTCTTCCTCACGTGGTTTCCGATCTACCTCGTGCAGGCGCGCGGCATGACGATCCTGCACGCGGGCCTCGTGGCCTCGCTGCCGGCGATCTGCGGCTTTCTCGGCGGGGTGCTCGGCGGCGTGCTGTCGGACGGAATGATCCGCCGCGGCTGTTCGCTGACCGTCGCGCGCAAGGTGCCGATCGTCGGCGGCATGCTGCTGTCGACCTGCATCATCGGCTGCAACTACGTGTCGACCGACTGGGTCGTCGTCGCGCTGATGTCGCTCGCGTTCTTCGGCAAGGGCATCGGCGCGCTCGGCTGGGCGGTGGTCGCCGATACCTCGCCGAAGGAAGCGCTCGGCTTGTCCGGCGCGATCTTCAACATGTTCGGCAACATCGCCGGCATCGTGACACCGATCGTGATCGGCTATCTCGTCGCCCGCACGGGCTCGTTCAATGGCGCGCTGGTGTTCGTCGGCGCGAACGCGCTGCTGACCGTGATCAGCTATCTGGTGATCGTCAAGGATATCCGGCGGGTCGAGTTGCGCCCGGCGTGAGCCCGTTATAGGCTTGGTTATCGTCGCGGTTATCGTACTTCCGGCCGACCGGCCCGGCGCCTCGCGCGATTTATCCGCGCCGAGCCGCCAAACTTCGGGCCTGCGCCGATATACGTGACATTTGCGCCGGAAACGATCCGGCCTTATATAATCAGTCGTCAGACGACGATATAATAAAAATGCACGATTCCCAGCGATCTTTCAAACAAGGAGCGTTTTCGATGGCTACACCACTAGCATCCGCGGCACCGCCACGACGCGCTCGCAATCTTGCCGAGTTCGTCGTCAACTACGTCACCGAGCAGATCACGGCCAACTTGCTGAAGCCGGGCGACAAACTCCCCACCGAATCGCAGCTGATGAGCACACTCAGCGTGAGCCGCACGGTGATTCGCGAGGCGATCTCGCGCCTGCAGGCAGGCAAGGTCATCGAGACGCGGCACGGCATCGGCAGCTTCGTGCTCGAGCCGCAACGCGAAAAGCTCGGCATCGACATGGTGCCCGCCACCACGCTGCGCGACGTGCTGTGCATTCTGGAGCTGCGCATCAGCCTCGAAACCGAATGTGCCGGTCTCGCCGCGCAACGCGCGAAGCCGGACGACCTCGCGCGCATGCGCACCGCGCTCGACGCGATCGAGGCCACGCGCCACAACGGGCTCGACAGCGTGCAGGCCGACCTGCAGTTCCACATCTCGGTCGCACGCGCAACCGGCAACCGCTATTTCGTCGACATCCTGTCGCAAATGGGCAGCGCGCTGATTCCGCGCAACCGGCTCGACTCGGCCGGCATCGCGCGCGCCGATCCTGATGCGTATCTGTCGCTCGTGAACCTCGAGCATGAAAGCATCCTCGAGGCGATCAGCCGGCACGACGCCGAAGGCGCACGCGCCGCGATGCGCATGCATCTGTCGAATAGCCGCGAGCGGCTGCGTCGCGCGAATGAAGTGAGCGAAGCGAACAGCTGATTCTCACCAAGCTCGCGGGAGAAAAAAATGGCCGGGATCTCCCGGCCATTTTTTTATCTTGCGATTGCGTCCGCCCTTCCCTTCGATCCGCGCCCGGCCGACCGGCCCGGGCGCGCATCCGTTCAGGACGGCGTCACGCGATTAACCGCGCGTGAGTTCGCCATCGCGACGACGCCACAGTTCCAGCGGATTGCCGTCGGCCAGCGTTTCCGGCAGCAGCTCGGCCGGGAAGTCCTGGTAGCAGACCGGGCGCAGGAAGCGGTCGATCGACGTGGTGCCGACCGAGGTCGCCCGGCTATCCGACGTTGCCGGGAACGGGCCGCCGTGGACCATCGCGTGGCACACTTCGACGCCGGTCGGAAAGCCGTTGACCAGAATCCGGCCGGCCTTGCGCTCGAGAATCGGCACCAGCTTCTTCGCAGCGGCCACGTCGGCGCTGTCCATCTGCAGCGTCGCGGTCAGCTGGCCCGCGAAGTGTTCGGCGACCTTCAGCATTTCCTGCTCGTCCTTGCAGCGGATGATCGTCGACACCGGGCCGAACACTTCGTCTTCGAGTGCCGGGTTCGCGAGGAACGTCTGCGCGTCGGTCACGAACAGCGCCGCGCAAGCCTGGGTCGGGCCGGTCGCGGCGACGCCGCGTGCCACGACTTCGACGCCCTTCGTTGCGGCCAGCTTGCCTTCGCCGTCCTCATACGCGGCGTGAATGCCCGAGGTCAGCATGGTCTGCGCCGGCTTCGCCGCGAGCGCTTCCGATGCCGTCGCGACGAAGCCCTTCAGCGCGTCGCTGTCGATCGCGATGGCGAGGCCCGGGTTGGTGCAGAACTGGCCCGCGCCGAGCACGAGCGAGTCGACGAAACCGCGCGCGATGCCGTCGCCGCGTGCCGCAAGAGCGTTGGGCAGCAGGAACAGCGGGTTGATGCTGCTCATTTCCGCGTACACCGGGATCGGCTCCGGACGCGCCGCCGCGACGCGCATCAGCGAAGTGCCGCCCGCGCGCGAACCGGTGAAGCCGACCGCCTTGATGGCCGGGTGCGCAACCAGCGCCTCGCCGACCGAGTTACCCGCGCCGACGATCATCGAGAACACGCCTTCGGGCAGATCCATTTCCTGCGCGACGCGCTGGATCACGCGACCGACCAGCTCCGACGTGCCGAGGTGAGCGCGATGCGCCTTCACGACGACCGGGCAGCCAGCAGCCAGCGCCGCGGCGGTGTCGCCACCCGCCACCGAGAACGCGAGCGGGAAGTTGCTCGCGCCGAACACCGCGACCGGACCGAGCGCGATCTTCTGCATGCGCAGATCCGAGCGCGGCAGCGGCTTGCGCTCCGGCAGCGGCGAATCGAGCGTAGCGTTGAGCCACTGGCCCGCGCGCACGGTCTGCGCGAACAGCTTCAACTGGCCGGTGGTGCGGCCGCGCTCGCCTTCCAGACGCGCCTTCGGCAGTCCCGATTCAGCCTGCGCGCGCTCGATCAGCTCGTCGCCGAGCGCGGTGATGCCGTCAGCGATACGGTCCAGGAACTCGGCGCGCACTGCGAGCGGCAGTTGACGGTAGGCGTCGAACGCCTGTTGCGCGAGCGCGCAGGCGTGCTCGACGTTCTCGACGGTGCCGCTGCCGAACACCGGCTCGGCAATCTCGGAACCCGTGGCAGGATTGAACGCGCGCAGCGGTTTTTCTTCGCCGCGCACGGCTTTGCGACCGATCAGCATTTCGCCGGTAATAGGCATTTTTGACTTTCCTTTAATGAAGGCTAAAGATATAGGTCATCCTACAACGTCGCGGGGGCCCTATGCAACCCGAAACGCTTGTCTGACAGGGGCATACGGGTATACTCGCCCATTACAACCGGGCCGTGCGGTGCTAGTCTGCAGCTTGTCATACGACGACTTATAACTCGCATTTCGCGGTTTAGCATTGTCGCAGCCTTTCCCGATCCATCGCAGTTCGAGGAGACACCGCATGCCCGCCGTCACGCCTTACGAGTCCTTGCCCAACCGCTTCCGGCGCGCGGTGCGCGAGGGAAAAACCCAGATCGGCTGCTGGGCGTCGCTCGCCAGCCCGATCGCCACTGAACTGCTGGGCACGGTCGGCTTCGACTGGATGCTGCTGGACGCCGAACACGCGCCCAACGACGTGCTCACGCTGATCCCGCAGTTGATGGCGCTCAAGGACAGCGGCAGCGCACCGGTCGTCCGACCACCGGCCAACGACAGCGTCGTGATCAAACGTTTTCTCGACAGCGGCTTCTCGAACTTCCTCGTGCCCTTCGTCGACAGCGCCGACGACGCCGCCCGCGCGGTCGCGTCGACACGCTATCCGCCGCAGGGCATTCGCGGCGTGTCGGTCGGCCATCGCGGCAATCGCTACGGCACCGTGTCCGACTACTTCGCGATCGCCAACGACAACGTCTGCGTAATCCCGCAGATCGAAAGCCGCAAGGCGGTCGAGAATATCGACAGCATCCTCGCGGTGGACGGCATCGACGCGGTCTTCATCGGTCCGTCCGACCTCGCGGCGTCGTATGGCCACCTCGGCAATGCGAGCCATCCGGACGTGCAGCAGGCGATCGCGCATGTGTTCGCGCGCGCGCAGGCGGCCGGCAAGTCGAGCGGCATTCTCGCGCCGCTGCAGGCCGACGCGGAACGATATCTGTCGATGGGCGCGCGCGTCGTCGCGGTCTGCGCGGATCTCGGGTTGCTCAAGGGCGCCGCGCAGGCGGCACAGAAACACTTCATGCAGAAACCGGCGGGCGAGGCTTGAACGCGGCCGCCACGACATCTTCGGAGCATTCCATGCAAAAAGCAGGCTTTATCGGACTCGGCATCATGGGCAAGCCCATGGCCGCCAACCTTCTGAAAAACGGCGTGTCGCTCGCCGCCTTTACGCGTAGCGGCGTGCCCGCCGAGCTCACGCAGGCCGGCGCCCTCGCATGCGACAACCCCGCCGCGGTCGCCGCCAACGCGGACGTGATCTTCATCATGGTGCCTGACACGCCGGACGTCGAACGCGTGCTGTTCGGCGAGAACGGCCTCGCGAGCGCGCTGCGCGCCGGCCAGACCGTCGTCGACATGAGCTCGATCTCGCCGATGGCGACCCGCGATTTCGCGGCGCGCGTGCGCGAATCCGGTGCCGATTATCTCGACGCGCCGGTGTCCGGTGGCGAAGTCGGCGCGAAGGCCGGCTCGCTGACCATCATGGTCGGGGGCGAACAGGCCACGTTCGACAGCGTGAAGCCCCTGTTCGACATGATGGGCAAGAACGTCACGCTGATCGGCGCGGTCGGCGCGGGCCAGGTGTGCAAGGTCGCCAACCAGGTGATCGTCGCGGCGACCATCGAGGCGGTCGGCGAAGCGCTGCTGCTCGCGTCGAAGGCGGGTGTCGATGCGGCGCGCGTGCGTGAGGCGCTGATGGGCGGCTTCGCATCGTCGCGCATTCTCGAAGTGCACGGCGAGCGCATGACCAGGCGCACGTTCGATCCGGGCTTCCGCATCGAACTGCACCAGAAGGACCTGAACCTCGCGCTGTCGACCGCGCAGGCGCTCGGCGTGTCGCTGCCGAACACCGCCACCTGCCAGGCGCTGTTCAACGCGTGCGTCGCGCACGGCGGCAAGGCGTGGGACCACTCGGCGATGGTGCGCGCGCTCGAAGTGCTCGCGAATCACGAGATCGGTCAGAAGAGCGCGTAAGCGCGCTGTTGCGCGGCGCCACTTCACAGTCGCGATCGGGTTTTCCGTCTGTCCGCATGTGACCGATGGCCGGCTTGATCGCAATTCGTCGTCTGATCGGGAGCGATGCTCTTCTCGCGGTCGACCATTACGGCTTCCGCCGCGGCATCGCTCTGAATTGCCGCCTGATCCAGCGCTTCTAACCAGCGTATGACCATCAACGCGTGAGCATAGCTCGCGACCTTTCGTCTCCTCATTAACGGCCGATGCTTTCGCAATTTTATTGCGAGCTACGCGCCCCTCTTGCGGCTGTCAAAGCGTACGGCGTGGGTAGTGGCCGGGCTGCCATGGCATTCGCCCCATGCCCTTGCGCCATCCAATCCAACTAACGTCCGATCGAGCGAACCATCGGGACGCACGGGCTGGCACAAGAATCATCCTTCGCCCATTCCCTCGCTCTGCACCCGGCTGTTAGCTTGATAGCCCCAACAACGACAGAGGAGTCCGGAGTGTCATATAACCAGGATTCGGATGGCGTGCGCGTCGTACTCAGTGCGCCACAACTGGCGGCGGTGCTAACGCGCCAATCGATCAGCCAGAGCGAAATGCTTTCCAACCGGCTATGGGGCGGATTGCAACTTGTCGGCGGTCTGCTGGAAATGGTCGGGGCCGGCGCGCTGTGTGTGATGCCGGAGCCGACCATGGCAAGCAAGGCCGGATGCGTTGTGTTCGGCGTACACGGCTCGGACACAGCGGCCGCTGGCTTGCGTCAGATCTGGACGGCGCGAGATACGGCGACGCTGACCCAGCAGGGCACGACGAAACTTGCCGAGGCGATGAAGGCCAGTCCCGATATGGCGAACAATATCGGTCTGTGGCTCGATATGGTCGTGCCGTTTGGCTTCGCTAGTTCGGTCAAGGCTATACGGACTTCGCGGATCGTGATGGGCCGGATCAGACTGATGGAGCACGAAGCAAAGGACGGTAGCCGGATCGGCGGGCATACAATCGAAAAGCATGTCGGGCGGACTGAGGCGCAATTGCGCGAGCGGCTGCGCCTGGAACCAAAAAGAGAAGTAGTATCGTCGTTTCGGGATTTACCGACGGCGGAATGGGCGATCTCCAATGCCATGGAATCCAACACACTGAAAATCAGGAATTGGGCTCAATCAAATCCGAGACATGTTTTAACTCTATTCCATAACGTTGGAAAAACTGTAGGTTATGGAATTATCCGAGAAACCGGGCAAGTAAAGGGTATGAGTACGGTTCAGGTTGTCTTGAAATATGAGAAATACAATGGAATGCCATATTACATTTTGACGTCTTATCTACTGAAATGATGAACGAAGAATCATATCCCCAGTTCTATGTCCTGTTCGGGGGATATCTCAACCAAGATAGCGATCTCTGGGGTGACACTCTGGAGCAGGTTGTATCATGCTTCAAGGGAGACAGTTCTACAGAAGAAATTGCAGAGACGCTACGCGAAATAGATAAATATAAAAAAGAAGCAGGCGAAAATCTTGACCAAAAGTTTTACGAAGATTATGGATTTAATTTCCATCCGAAATTGTGGGGATACACTACCGCATCCTTCTTTGACGAATTAAAACGTCTGCTGGGCGACTAATCTGCTTGCCGGCTGCAACGCTCACGGCGCAACAGCGCCATCCTGCAAACGGCCGCAAAACCGACAAAAAAACGGCGCCCACTCATGGGCGCCGCTTCTTTCACAACATCGGCCCACTAAAGCCGACCGCACTTCGCCTTACTTCGCCGTCACCGCACCGGCCGACGCCCACTTCGGCTCCGGCATCTTGTCCGAACTCCTGGCCATCAGGCAGACTACGACCGCGGCGATCAGATCGAACACCGCCAGCACGACGAACAGCGGGCTATAGCCGATCTGCGTGACGAGCACACCGAACAGCGCGGTGAACGCCGCGGCGCCCAGATATCCAGCCATGCCGCCCATGCCCGTCGCGGTCGCGACCTCGTGCTTGCCGAACATGTCCGAGGTGATCGCGTACAGTGCGCCCGACAACGTCTGGTGCGCGAAGCCGCCGACGCACAGCAGCGCCACCGCCATGTACGGGCTCTCGACGAGACCGACGCACGCCGGCCCGATCATGAACAGCGCACCGACCACGAACACCATCTTGCGCGACGTGAACAGCGACACCTTCGCGTACTTGTGGAACAGCGGGCTCAGATAACCGCCGAGCACGCAGCCGATGTCGGCGGCGAGGAACGGCATCCACGCGAACATCGCGACTTCCTTCAGGTTCATGTGACGCTCGGTCATCATGTACAACGGAATCCACGCATTGAACGTTTGCCAGGCCGGCTCGGACAGAATTCGCGGAATACCGATCGCCCAGAAATCGCGGCTCGCCAGCATCGCGCGCCAGTTGCGCTTCGGCGTGTTGATGTCATCGTGATGCTTCGCTTCCTGGCCGCTCAGAATGTAGTCGCGCTCCGCGTTGCCCAGCAGCTTCTGGTTGCGCGGATGCTTGTAGATGATCATCCACAGCACGCTCCATACGATACCCGCCGCGCCGACGATCACGAACGCGAGTTGCCAGCGGCCGTGAAAGAGTGCCCACACGACGAGCGGCGGCGCAAGCAGCGCGCCAATCGACGAGCCAATGTTGAACCAGCCGATCGCAACCGACCGCTCTTTCGCCGGGAACCACTCGCTGGTCGCCTTCACGCCAGCCGGAATCCCGGCCGATTCGGCGAGACCCAGGATACCGCGGAACACTGCGAGGCTACGCCAGCCCGTCGCCCATGCCGCCGCCGCGCACGCCACCGACCACGCCAGCGCGAACACCGCGAAGCCGACCTTGGTGCCGATCGTGTCGAGCACGAAACCGGCGACCGGCTGCATGAACGCATAGCAGAGCTGCCACGCCACGACCACGTGCGAATACTGCTCGGTCGTGATGTTCAGCTCCTTCATCATCGTCGGAGCCGCAACCGACAACGTGTTACGCGCCAGGTAATTGATGATCAGGCCGGCCGCGACCAGCGCGACCATCCCCCAGCGAATACCCTTGATCTTCATTGCTGCCACTCCTCGTGATGCAATGCCCGTCAAACCGAACGGGACTTAAGCCTTGCGCGAATAGTCGATGCCGACGAAGCTACCGCCCTGGTAGCGCTGGCACAGCTCATCGAGCGGATTCGGGCGCGACAGGATGTCTTGCGCGTAGTCCTCGGCGTTCTGCTTCGGCTCGTAGCCAAGGCGCGCGGCGCCGCTGTTGTCCCACCAGCTGCGCGTATTGGCCGACACGCCCCAGATGGTCAGGAAGCCGACGTCTTCCGCTTCGATGCAGCGCTCGAGGAAATGCATCAGGTCCTTGTGGCCGAACCAGGTGCTCAGATGGCGCTGCTCGGTCGGACGCTCGAGGCAGCTGCCGATCCGCACGCACACGCTTTCGATGCCGTGCTTGTCCCAGTACATGCGCGCGAGCGCTTCGCCCCACACCTTCGACAGGCCGTAGAAGCCGTCCGGGCGCAGTTCGCAGTCGAGGCTCAGATGCTCGGTGACCGGGTACATGCCGATCGCGTGGTTCGAGCTCGCGAACACGATGCGCTCCACGCCGTTGCGGCGCGCGCCTTCGTAGACTTCGACGAGGCCGCGCAGGTTGTTCTCGATGATCTCGGGCAGCGGACGCTCGACGCTCGTGCCGGCGAAATGGATCAGCACGTCCACGCCGTTCAGCAGACGGTCGACCACCGCCGGATCGCGCAGGTCGCCGTTCATCACGTCTTCGCCGTCGACGAGCGGCGTCAGTACTCTGGAGCCCGCGGCCGAGCGCAACGGCACGCCGCGCGCGACGAATTCAGCACGTACCACGGAGCCGAGTTGGCCGCCGGCGCCACTCAGGGCAATCTTCTTCATAGGGGTTCCTTTTACTGCGCTGCGCGCGAGGTCTTCAGAGAACAGACAGAGGATCTGAGCGGCCGGCGAATCGCGCTGCGCGCGTCGCATAACACACTCAAGTTGTACGATAACGTACTATCGACGATGGACAAGCGGATTTCAACTCCGCATTTACCCTTAAATTACTGCGCGGCGGTTTCGTACCTCTTTAAAAAGCAAAGGCATAGGAACGTCGCGTTCGTGCGACATCGTATAACTCGAAGTGGATTTTTGTTCCAGGAGTGGATTTACCCGACGCCAGCGGGCGCGTGGCGTCCGACGCGAGCGGCGTCCGTATGCCGCCCGCGCCCTCAACAGATCACATCGTTACGTTCGCTCAGGCGCCGATGAATTCGAGCAGATCGGCATTGACCTTGTCGGCCTCCACCGTGCACATGCCGTGCTGGCCGCCCGGATAAACCTTCAGCGTTGCGTTCTTGACGATCTCCGCGGTGCGTCGGCCGGCTGCGTCGATCGGCACGATCTGGTCGTCGTCGCCGTGCAGCACCAGGGTCGGCACGTCGATCTTCTTCAGATCTTCGGTGTAGTCGACTTCGGAGAACTGCTCGATGCAGTCATATAGCCCCTTGATCGAACCGGCCATGCCCTGGCGCCAGAATGAATCGATCACGCCCTGCGACACCTTCGCGCCCTCCCGGTTGTAGCCGTAGAACGGCACGGCCAGATCCTTGAAGAACTGCGAGCGATCGTCCGCGACGCCCTTGCGGATGCCGTCGAACACGTCGATCGGCAGGCCGAGCGGATTATCGGCGGTCTTCAGCATCAGCGGCGGCACCGCGCCGATCAGCACAGCCTTCGCGACGCGCCCCGTGCCATGCCGGCCGATGTAATGCGCAACTTCGCCACCGCCTGTCGAATGGCCGACCAGCGTCGCGTCCTGCAGATCGAGATGTTCGATCAGCGCGGCGAGATCGTCGGCGTAGGTGTCCATCTCGTTGCCGTCCCACGGCTGCTCCGAGCGGCCGTGACCGCGCCGGTCGTGCGCGATCACGCGAAAGCCCTTGCTGCCGAGAAACAGCATCTGCGCATCCCACGCATCGGCGGTCAGCGGCCAGCCGTGCGAAAACACGACCGGGCGGCCATGGCCCCAGTCCTTGTAGAAAATCGAGGTACCGTCTTTCGTTCTGATCGTGCTCATCTGCTGACTCCTTGTCGATGAAGTCTGCCGTCGCCGGCAGGTGGATGAAGCGGACGCTGCTCACGAAGTATGCGCGCGACGCATGACAGAACGCCGTGCGAATGCGGCAATGAGTCATGACCTATTGAGAAATTCCGCCGCGAAATAACATCAACACCAAACGAATGGCGAACGGATAATGCGCAACGAATACTGAAGAGAAATCGCTGAAACGGCCACGCGGCAGCGTGCATCGTAGAAGTAAAAAAATCGCCTGACCAGCACGCCCACCGACGAAGTCGGTTTGGATGGATCGATTGTCGGCTGGCGACAGACACCGCCCGCGACCTTGCCGCGCAAGGCTGCGCGAAACGAATTGCTGCAGCGCGGTCGATTGACGCAGCTCACGCGACGAGGCACACACGGCCACGTATCGGCCGCCAAAAGAAACTTGATATTCAACAACGGCTTGCCTCATCGATAAGCGTATTTCGCATAAAACAAGGCGGTTTTTTGACGCACATCGCATCGCAGCACATTTTGTTTCGATCCCCTACTCTTGCGCCATCTGCCCAGCGCAGAGCGCACCGACATCGGTCGACGCGCGTAAGTCCGCTCACGCGGCCATCACGCACAACAGGATCATGAACTCCGCACTATCGGCATTCGATCTCGCGCGCATTCAATTCGCGTTCACCGTTTCTTTTCACATCGTTTTCCCCGCGCTCAGCATCGGTCTCGCCAGTTTCATCGCCGTTCTCGAATGGCGTTGGCTGAAAACCGGCAAGGCCTACTACAAAGATCTTTGTCTGTTCTGGTCGAAGATCTTCGCGGTGGCCTTCGGCATGGGCGTCGTCTCGGGCGTCGTGATGAGCTATCAGTTCGGCACCAACTGGTCGGGCTTCTCGAGTTTCGCCGGGCCGATCACCGGTCCGCTGCTGATGTACGAGGTGATGACCGCATTCTTTCTCGAAGCGGGCTTCCTCGGCATCATGCTGTTCGGCTGGCAGCGCGTGAGTCCGCGGGCGCACTTCGGCGCAACGCTGATGGTCGCGATCGGCACGCTGATCTCGACCTTCTGGATTCTCGCGTCCAATAGCTGGATGCAGACCCCGCAGGGCTTCGAGGTCGTCGACGGCCATGTCGTGCCGCTCGACTGGTTCAAGATCATCTTCAATCCGTCGTTCCCCTACCGGCTCGCGCATATGGCGCTCGCGGCGTTCATCGTCGCGGGGCTGGTGGTCGCGGCGGTCGGCGCGTGGCATCTGCTGCGCGGCCGGCGCGATCCCGCCGTCAAGAAGATGTTCTCGATGGCGCTGTGGCTGCTGTTGATCCTCACGCCGATCCAGGCATTCGTCGGCGATCAGCACGGCCTCAATACGCGCAAGTATCAGCCGGCGAAGATCGCGGCGATCGAAGGCTTGTGGGGTACCGAAAAAGGCGGCACCGCGCTGAACCTGTTCGGCATCCCCGACATGAAGGCGGAGACCACGCGCTACGCGGTATCGGTGCCGCACCTCGGCAGCCTGATCCTCACGCATAGCTGGGACGGCGAAATCCGCGGTCTGAAGGAATTTCCGCCTCAGGACCGGCCGGATTCGACCGTCGTGTTCTGGAGCTTCCGCATCATGGCCGGCCTCGGCGTGCTGATGATCGCGATGTCGATCGCGGCCTGGGTGCTGCGCCGGCGCGGGCGCCTGTTCGAAGCGAAGTGGTTCCAGCGGCTGTGCGTCGCGATGGGGCCGAGCGGCTTCATCACGCTGCTGGCCGGCTGGGTCACCACCGAAGCGGGCCGCCAGCCGTGGGTCGTGTACGGCGTGATGCGCACGTCGCAGGCGGTGTCGCCGCTCACCACGCAGCAGGTCGGTCTGTCGCTGATGACGTTCGTGGCCGTCTACTTCCTCGTGTTCGGCACCGGCATCTACTACATGCTGAAGCTGATGCGCTCCGGTCCTGCGCTGCCTGGCGCCAAGTCGCACGACGTGCCTCACGGCCTGCCGCAGCCGACGCCCGCGCAGACCGCGCGCCGCCCGCTGTCCGCCGCCGATCAGATGATCGACGCCGTCTAACCTACGCTTCGAGAGAAAGAAAAAATGGACGTAACCGTCGTATGGGCCGCGATCATCGCGCTGGGCCTTTTCATGTACGTAGTGCTGGACGGCTTCGACCTCGGCATCGGCATCGTCTTTCCGTTCTTCCCCGACGAAAAGGAACGCGACCTGATGATGAACACGGTCGCGCCAGTGTGGGACGGCAACGAAACCTGGCTCGTGCTTGGCGGCGCCGCGCTGTTCGCGGTGTTTCCGGTCGTCTACTCGACCGTGCTGTCGGCGCTCTATCTGCCGCTCGTGTTCATGCTCGTGTGCCTGATCTTTCGCGGCGTGTCGTTCGAGATCCGCGCGAAGTCGCGGCGCACGAAGCATCTGTGGGACCTCGCATTCATCGGCGGCTCGGCGGGCGCAGCGTTCTTCCAGGGCATCGTGCTCGGCGCGTTTCTGCAAGGCATTCCGGTCGCCGATGGCGCCTATGCCGGCAACGCGTTCGGCTGGCTCACGCCGTTCAGCCTGCTGACGGGCCTCGGACTCGTCGCGACCTACGCGCTGCTCGGCTGCTGCTGGCTCATCGCGAAGACCGAGGGCGATCTGCAGCGACGGCTGCATCGCGTGGTCTGGCCGCTGACGCTGGTGCTGCTCGGCTTCATCGCGCTTGTGAGCCTGTGGACACCGCTGATGGATGCGGGCATCGCGCAACGCTGGTTCCATGACGGGATCTTCTACCGTCTGCTGCCGGTGCCGTTCCTCGTCGCGATCTGCGCGTTTTTCATGCATCGCGCGGTGCGCGCGCGCCATCACAACACGCCGTTCGCGCTCGCGCTGGCGCTCGTGCTGCTCGGCTATCTCGGGCTGCTCGTGAGTCTGTGGCCGTATGCGATTCCGTCGAGCATCACGCTATGGGAAGCCGCCGCGCCACGCTCGAGCCAGACGTTCACGCTGGCCGGCGCGGCGGTGATCCTGCCGATCATCGTCGCCTATACGACGATGGGTTACTGGGTCTTTCGAGGCAAGGTGCGTCATGGCGACCAACATCACTATCACTGAAACTGAAACGCGGGGTGCCAGTGCGTCGGCTCCCACCGCCACTGCCGCAACGCCCAGCCGCAAACTGCCGGGCTGGCTCTGGTTCATCGCTCTATGGTGCTTCGGCGTGACCGCGGCGATGTCGCTCGGCTTCGCCTTCAAGCTTCTGATGAATGCGACGCTGTTCGCGGTCAGATAGCGGCGCGCGAACCCGTGTCGATCCGGCGGGCATAACCTTCCGGATCGTGCGCGTCAGCGCTTCAAAAACGGGGCGCGCGGCTCGTCTACGTAGCAAGCCGGAACCTATGCGCGGGAGACCTGCCTTAACATCACGAAGCGCATCGAACGATTCCGGCAGCCGGCCACGCGCGTCGCAGCGCAACTGCGCAGCCTGCAACTGCGGCATGCGCAACGGCGGCAGCCCTCAACGGACAGGCTCGACTCGCGGAGACATCATGAAGTTTCTTGTAGCCGACGACCATGAACTGATCCGGCAAGGCGTCAAAGGCATGCTGCGCGGCTTCGATCCCGACGCCCAGTTCGACGAAGCCGACAGTTGGGAAACCCTTGCGACCGCCGCGCGCCCCGACGCCAATCACGATCTGGCGATCGTCGATCTGCATATGCCGGGCATGAGCGGCGCGACGTCGCTCGAAACGCTGCTGAAGGCGAATCCGGCGCTGCCGGTGGTGGTGCTGTCCGCCGAGGAATCGCCCGACGAGATGCGCGCGGTGCTCGCGGCCGGCGCGCTCGGCTTCGTCCCCAAGCGCCAGCCCGCCAGCGTGATGCTGAAGGCGATCGAACTGGTGCTGTCCGGCGGTGCCTATGTGCCGATGGAGGCGCTGAGTCTGCTCGGCTCGCGCGAGACGCGGGCGGCCGGCTGCGCGGGCACCGATGCGGATGGATCGGCACGTGTGCCGGCCCCGGGCGCCGCCGCGCAAGCCGTCCGCGGGCCGGGCCCCGGCACCGTCCCGCAGCTCGAACCGGTCACGCAGGTACCGTCGCTGCAGCCGCATCAGCAGCATCTGCTGGAGAACCTGTCACCACGTCAGCAGGACATCATGCGGCTCGTGCATCGCGGCTGGACCAACAAGATGATCGCGCGCGATCTCGGCGTCGCCGAAGGCACGGTGAAGGTGCATCTGTCGGTGATCTTTCGGGCGCTTGGTGTGCATAACCGGTCGACGGCGATCGCCGTAATCAATGGATGGCTGGAGGCCGGGAAGACGTTGTAGCGCTTTGTGCTGCGCCGCAAGCCCAACCCGTCTTGGTTTCCAGCCTCTAAGGCTGCGTTTCGCTTTGCGCCCCTGAGCCCGCTTCGGCTTGCGGCGAGCCGGCCGCGGCGGGCGACGGCGGTGGGTCGTCCGGCGCTCCGCCCCCCAACACCACTGCACCCGCCGGCCGCCCCTGATCGAGCTCCGCCTGCTGCCACAGCATTTCCAGCGTGCGCCGCAACCGCGCCGGCGTCACCGGCTTGTGCAGCACCGGAATCCCCTGCAACGCGAGCGCCGTCAGCTCCGCCGACGCCATATCGCCGGTGATCAGCAGCGTCACCACATTGCCGTGCCCCTCCCGCGCAAGCACGCCCCGTATCGCGCTCAACGCCTGCGCGCCGGTGCGGTGATTGGCGAGCTGGTAGTCGCACAGCACCGCGTCGGGCACGAAGCCGTCCGCGAGCGCGGCGAGCGCGCCGGCTTCGTCGCGCGCGCCGTGCACGTCGCAGCCCCAGCGCTCGAGCAGACTCGCGAGGCCTTCGAGTATCGACGGCTCGTCGTCGATGCACAGCACGCGCCGCCCCTGCGCGGCCGGGCCGCCCGCGACCGAATCGTTCAGACTCGCGACGATGCCGCTCGCGTCACCCGCCTGCACCGCAAAGCGGAACACCGAGCCGCGCCCCGGCGCCGAGCGCAGCTGCAACTCGCCGCCGAGCAGGCCGACGAGCCGCCTGACGGTCGGCAGCCCGAGCCCATGCCCCTGACGCGCGTCGCGCTGCGGATTCTCGACCTGGTAAAACTCCTCGAAAATCCGCTCGTGCTCTTGCGGCGCAATGCCGACGCCCGAATCGCGCACCTCGATATAGCCGCCCTTCTGTCGCCCCGCGCGCCGCAAGCCGAGCCAGATCGCGCCTTGCTCCGTATAACGCACCGCGTTCGACAGCAGATTGCTCAACACGCGTTCGAGCAGCACCGGATCGTCGTAGACGACCATCGTCGTAGGCGCGATGCGCAGCGCGAGCCCCTTCGCCGCGGCCTGCGGACGATACTGGCTACCGACCCGTTCGAACAGCTCGGAGAGCCGGAAGTGCAACCGGATCACCTGGGTCACGCCGCTTTCGAGCCGCGCGAGATCGAGCACCTGGTTGAACAGCTGATTGAGCGCCTCGACGTTATAGACGATGTGCCCGGCCGTCTTCGCGTGCTGCGCGGACGTCGCCGCCGGATCGTTCAGAGATGCCGCAAGCAGGCCGATCGCATGCAGCGGCTGACGCAGATCGTGGCTTGCCGCCGCGAAAAAGCGCGTCTTCGCGAGGCTCGCTTCTTCGGCGACGCGCTTTTGCGCGGCCAGCGATTCCGCGAGGTATTGCTGATCGACACGCGCCTGCACGACCTGGCGAAACAGCTTGCGATAGCTCATCGCGTAGACGTTGATCGCGCAGAAGAAGAACGCCAGCACGATCGCGAGAATCGTGCGATCGAACGTATGCGAGCCGAAATGCAGCACGATCGACGGCAGCAGCAGAAATGGAATCGAGGTCGAAAAATTGAGGAGATCGAATCCATTCGACATGAACACGCCGGCCGCGAGCGTCACCAGCATCACGGTATGCAATAACGGCAGATCGGTTTGCGGACTCTGGAACGCGAACCACACCGCGAAGCCCGGCCCGCTATAGAGGAGCACACCGCGCAGCGCGTGCAGATAGATCCAGTCGCGCGGCGAGACGAGCTGCGGATAGCGGCGGTTGCAAATCCACAGCGCCAGGCCCGCGCAATTGGCGAGCGCATAAAAAACGAAGCACGCGATAAACAGCGGCGGGGCCGGCACATGCGGCCAGTAGATCGCCACCAGCACCGCGATCGAAAACCAGTGCGAAAAGAACGCGATCGGATCCTGCGCGTAGAGCACGCGCACGAGGTCTTCGTCGATGGCACGCTGGATCGGGTCGGCCCGCATGGGGCGGTCTCCTCTGTCGATCGGCGTGAGCGCTTTAGCGCTTACGCCGATCCCACGCAGCTTTATCGCGCGGGCATGGCAACTTCGTTGAGACGAAATACTGACGAAGCGGCGGCGCTCCGGCGCTTCGTGGCAACCGCGGGTCGAATCGGGCGACCGAACGCGCCGCCCTCGCGGTCTATTCTACGGCGAATGCCCGCTCTTCAGACGAATCGTCAGGAATCCACCAGAAGGTTTACCCGGCAGTTTACCCATCGGCTAACACTTAATCCATATAGGCGAAGGCCTTGCCGCGAACCATACTGCATTCACGTTTCAGCGCGGCATTTCAGCCACCTTCCCTCGACTCGCGGCCCATGCGCCGCGGCTCGCCGCGCTCCCTGCCAACCGACGGAGGTTTTCCATGGGCGCAGTCCCGAGCTACGAGTTCGCCCGCCAACTCGACGACGCGATCCTCCCCGATCTGTGGCGCAGGCGCACCCGGCTCTCAGCGGACGAAATGGTGTCGATGGTCGAACTGGTCAAGCGCGCGTTGCGGACCTACCACCCGCTCGAATTGCAGGCGCTCGGCGAGGACAAGGAAGAACTGGTCGCTCAGTTCATCTACGCGAAGGTGTTGCGCCTTGCGCCCGGCCACACCGAAACGAACGCGCGCGCCGACAGCGCACCGTCCAACAGCTACGCGGTATGCGCGTATTTCCGCCGCTATCTGATCGACTGCCTGCGCAGCGCGTGCCATCAGCGCAATGTGTCGATGGAGACCGAGGGCGTCGCGCAGGAAATCGATCTGCACGCGCACGCGCTCGAAGACCCGGTGGCAAGCGTGCTGCTGCAATACGGCCTCGACGAACAGCGCGTGCGGCGCGCGGCGCGCGAGTTCATCGAAGGGCTCGACGAACCCGAGCGGATCGTGCTGGCCGGCAGCCTCGGCTGGTGCTCCGAAGGCAAAGGCGGGCTTTCGGCGGTCGCGGCTCGGCATCGGGTGCCCTCTTATCACTATCGCGCCGTCAAACTCGGCGTCACCATGAAAAAGACGGCCGGCGCCGAGGAATTTTCCAACACCAAGATCGGCCGCTGGCTCACCGACGCGCTCGGCATCGAGATCGACGTCGACAATCGCGCGGCGATTCTGGTTGCGTTGAATCTGCTCGCGGCGGAATCGAGCGATAGCGAATTCAATGAAGTGGCCGCGTAATAGTTCGGATAACCAACAGGCCACATAAGAAGCGCGATAAGTGCGCATGCCCGTACGGCCGGGTACACCCGGCAACGGCCGGCCGGTCGTGCCGCCCTGAACGTCGCACGCTACGACTTCGGCGCGCCCTCCACGGCGCGCTTTTTTTGCGCCGATATTCCGCCTACGATAAAAAAGCTCCCGCAGCACGCCGTCTTTGTTCCGAAGTCGAGCTTCCATTCCCCGCATCCGATTCCAGACGAGGTGGTCCTGATGAACCGCTTATCGAGCGCGCCGACGGCGCTGCAACGGCATTACGAGGTGGTCGTGATCGGCTCGGGCTACGGCGGCGCGATCGCCGCGAGCCGTATGGCGCGCGCGGGCCGTCGCGTGTGCGTGCTCGAGCGCGGCCGCGAATTCATGGCCGGCGAGTATCCGCGTACGCCCGTGCAGGGCGCCGAGCAGATCCAGTACAACACGGCCGAGGCGCAGATCGGTTCGCCGCTCGCGCTGCTCGAAGTGCACGTAAATGAAGACGTCAACGCGGTGGTGGGCTGTGGGCTCGGCGGGACGTCTCTGATCAATGCGAACGTCGCGCTCAAGGCCGATCCGCGCCTGTGGGACGACCCGCGCTGGCCGGCCGCGCTGCGCGCCGACCAGGCCGGACGCGACGACGGCTATGCACTCGCCTGGAAAATGCTGTCACCGTCGCCGGTGCCCGACGACTTCCCGCCGCTGCCGAAGCTGCAGGCGCTCGAAAAATCGGCGCAGGCGCTCGGCATGGCCGACCGCTTCAGCCGTCCGCCGATCACGGTCACGTTCAAGGACGGTCCGAACGCGGCGGGCGTCGAGCAGCAGCGCTGTGTCGGTTGCGGCGATTGCAACTCCGGTTGCAACTACGACGCGAAGAATTCGACCCACATGAACTATCTGCCGGACGCGGTCGCCCACGGCGCGCAGATTTTCACCGGCACGGCCGTGCATTCGGTACTGCGCGATCCCGACACGCAGCAATGGAAGGTCAACTTCCAGCTCGTGAAGCTCGGCCGCGAAAGCTACGACGCGCCCGATCTGTTCGTGCTGGCCGATGTCGTCATCGTCGCGGCGGGCACGATCGGCTCGACCGCGCTGCTGCTGCGCTCGCGCGAGGCGGGCTTGAGCACGTCGGAGATGCTCGGCCAGCATTTCACCGGCAACGGCGACGTGCTCGCCTTCGCGTACAACACCGGGGACACGATCAACGGCGTCGGCTGGGGCGAGCACAAGCCGGGGCAGATTCCGCCGGTCGGGCCGACCATCACCGGCCTGATCGACAATCGCGCCGACGGGAAAAACGTCAGGGATGGCTATGTGATCGAGGAAGGCTCGCTGGCCGGTGCGGTCGGCGAGGCGCTCGTCGGCATGCTCGGCGCGGTCGCGCCGCTCGAAGGCGTGGATGCGGCTGGGGCCCCGTCGCTGCTCGAGCGCATGAGTTACGACGCGCGTGCGCTCGAAAGCCTGATCCGAGGCCCGTACCACGGTGCGCTGAATCACACGCAAAGCTACCTCGTGATGGCGCACGACGACGAAAGCGGCCGCATCACGGTCGGCGACAAAGGCCGTGCGCGCATCGAATGGAAAAACGCGGGACGCCAACCGATCTTCGAGAGCATCGAGAACGTGCTGATCGAGGCGACCAAACCGCTCGGCGGCAAATATCTGCGCAACCCGATTTCGACGAAGATCGCCGGCCGGCACACCGTCACCGTGCATCCGCTCGGCGGCTGCGGCATGGGCGAGGACGCCGCGCATGGCGTGGTCGATCATCTGGGCCGCGTGTTCAGCGGCACGGCCGGCGTCGCGGTGCACGACGGCCTCTACGTGATGGACGGCGCGGTGATGCCGATGTCGCTCGGCGTCAATCCGCTCCTGACCATCTCCGCGCTCGCAGAGCGCAATTGCGCGCTACTGGCCAAAGCGCACGACTGGTCGATCGACTACATGTCGAAGGGCACCGCCGCCGCGCCGCCCGCACAGAAGATCGGCCTGCGCTTCACCGAGACGATGGTCGGCACCTACACGCCCAGCGTGGCGGGCGAAGCCGCGAAGAGCGCGATCGAATTCACGCTGACGGTCGAGTCCGACGATCTCGCCGACATGCTGAGCAACCCGAATCACCTCGCGCGCACCGCCGGCACCCTGACCTGCCCCGCCCTGTCCGCCCAACCGCTGACGATCAGCGACGGCACCTTCAACCTGTTCGTCGTCGACGAATCCGACGTCGACGAACGCAACATGAACTACCGGATGACGCTCGACGCGGTCGAAGGCAACACCTGGTATCTGACCGGCAAGAAGATCATCACGCGCACGTCGCCGATCAACCTGTGGGAGCAGACCAACACGCTGTATGCGGAGATTCGCGCCGCGGCGCAGGACGATGCGCCCGTCGTCGGCACCGCGACGCTGATCATCACGCCCGAAAACTTCCTGAAGCAGCAGCGCACGCTCGAAGTCACACACGCGCCCGACCTGAAGACGCGCCTCGAATGGACGCTGAAGTTCGGCAAGTTCTTCGCGGGCGTGCTGTTCACCGAATACGGCGGCGTGGCCGCGCCGCTGCAGTTCTACGATCCATGCATACCGCCGCGCGCGAAACGCACGCTGCGCGCGCCGGCGCCGCAGGTCACGTACTTCGACACACCCGACCGCACGCGGCTCAAGCTCACGCGCTACTGCGATCCGCCCGCGGGCAAAGCCGCGAAGCCGATCCTGCTGATCCACGGCTCGGGCGTATCGAGCCGCATCTTCTCGACCGATCTGATACCGACCAACCTCGTCGAATATCTGTACGCGTCGGGCTACGACGTGTGGCTCGTCGATCTGCGCGTCAGCATCGAACTGCCGAGCGTGCTCGTGCCGACCAGCGTCGACAAAGTCGCGCGCGAGGACATTCCCGCCGCCGTCGCGAAGATTCGCGAAGTGACCGGCGCGCCGAACATTCAGGTACTCGGCCACTGCCTGGGCGGCCTCGCGCTCAGCATGTCGCTTCTCCATGGACTCGACGGCGTGCGCTCGGCGGTGATTTCGCAGGTGTCCGCGCATCCGGTGCCGGGCACGTTGCAACGGATCAAGGCCGGCTTGCATATTCCCGACCTGATGCAGCATCTGCGCATACGCGAGCTCACCGCCTATACGCAGGAAGATTCGTGGCCCGCGAACCTGTTCGACGAAGCGCTGCGTCTCTATCCGCTCGATCACGGCGAGGGCTGCGGCAATCCGATCTGTCATCGCGCGACGTTCCTGTATGGCCTGCTCTACGAGCACGACAAGCTGAACGAGGCGCTGCATGCGAACCTGCAGGAACTGTTCGGCATTCACGACATGGCCGTGTTCCAGCATCTGGCCACGATGGTGCGCGCGGGCCAGGTCGTCGATGCGCGCGGCGACGACGTGTATCTGACCGGCGCGGACGGCATGAAAGGACTCGAGGGCATGCGTTTGCCGATCGGCTTCATTCACGGCGAGAAGAACGAAACCTATCTGCCGGTCAGCACCGCGCGCACTTACGACCTGCTGCGCGAGCGCTTCCCCGAGCAGCCGTACGAGCGGCATCTGATCCCGGGGTATGGGCATATCGACTGCATCTTCGGCAAGAACGCGGCGGTCGATGTTTATCCGTTGATCGTCGGCTATCTGAATGCGCATTGACACGGCTGCATTGCCGATGCGCCACGCATTCGGACAATAAAGCCAGGCATAAAACAAGAGATTTTGATAGAAGCCGGCGTGTCGCAATATTGCGTGGATTTGTTCGACCATTATCTCAAAATCACGAGGCGCGATTAATACGTTAGTATCGACCCTCTCGTAAAGGCGAGGCGCAAAGAGTCTATTTTGTCATGTTGCTGGAGGGTGTGAAGGTGGTCGGCATCAATCTTGGAATGGCGAACGCCAAAATCGCTGCAATGTCTCAACTTAACCATGTCGAATCGGTCGGGTTATCGTATGAGCGCATCACTTGGCACTATATCGACGGCAACATCCAGTTCACGAACAGTTGGACGGAGCGATCCTGATCATGCCTCTACAAGGGAAATTTGTAGTCGATAACGCGCCGACCTTGACGCTAGTAGTGCCCGGTGTAGGGGCGTTCCCGGCTTTCTCTGGTGACGGCATTTACCGCAATCGCGGGGGATGTACAGCGGCCGCGAGCAAGGGGCCTCTACCAGCCGGGAAGTATTGGATAGTGGCGCGGCCGACCGGCGGAATCGCATCGCGATTACAGGCGTTGATCAAGGATGCATACAATGCTGCCCGTGGAAATCCGTCTCATCATGACGAATGGTTCGCCCTCTATCGGAACAACGGAACAATCGATGACTGGACCTGGGTGAACGGCGTCAAGCGCGGTAACTTCCGATTGCATCCGGTTGGCGGCGACGGTGTTTCATTCGGATGTATCACGCTGAAAAGCGTCGCGGACTTTAGCAGGCTTCGACATACGCTCCTGCATACGCCGACTGTTCTGGCCGGTAGTTCAGGGCTACACGCTTACGGATGGATCGAGGTAACGACAATTGGCGACACTTGCCCGTAGACTTTGCCAGCTGTTTCTTTTTTTGGCTTTGTTTTTGTTATCGGTGCGATATGTCCACACGTACCCATCACCCATGACGCTGGAGCAGCAGCAAATATTGATCGAAATCTCCGATAAGCTCGGAGTGGCCGATTATGAACTGCTTTACATCGCCGCAATGACGGCCATAGATCTGATTGTGGCGATCGTTCTTTATGTGCTGATCGTGAAAATATGGCGGACTTGCACGCGAGGCAGAAGTCGTTGATTTGCTTCTCATCGAAACTCAGAACAGCTTGCCCGGATTCAAAATGCCGTGCGGATCGAGCGCACGCTTGATCGCGACCATCGCCGCAAGCTCGGCCGGTGAGCGCGAAATCGGCAGGAACTCGCGCTTCAGCGAACCGATGCCATGCTCCGCCGACACCGACCCGCGCAACGGCCTCAGCATCTCGTAGACGAACGCATAGACCGCGTGATGTTCGACGCCCGGAATCGAATGACCATCCACGGTCAGATGCAGATTCGAATCGCCGATATGCCCGAAGAAATACGCTTCGTTGCCGGGCCAGCGCTGATCGAGCGCCGCGCGGCAACGGTCGACGAACGTGCCGATCTCGCCAATCGGCAGACTCACGTCGAAGTTGATCGGATCGAGCTTGATCGGAAACTCCGCGGTGCATTCGCGAATCGCCCATAGCGCGCGCGCATCGGCGACCGATTGCGTGATCACCGCGTCGCACAGCGCGCCCGCTTGCAGCGCATCGGTCAGCGCCTGGGCGAAACGTTCCCCAGCGTCGTCGGCATCGAAGCCCGCGTGCTCGATCAATGCATAGAGCGGATGCGCGGCGTCGAACGGCGAGCGCGCGCCGGTCAGCTTCACGCCGAAATCGTAGAAGTCCGGCCACATGATCTCGAACGCGCCGATGTCGTTGCCGAAGCGCGTCGCGAGACGGCGCAACAGGCTCACCGCGGCATCGTAATCGTCGAGCGCGACGAGCGCCGTATGGCGCGCCGCACGTCGCGGATGCAGCCGCAGCACCGCGCGCGTGATCACGCCGAGCGTGCCCTCCGAACCGATGAACCAGTGCTTCAGGTCATAGCCGGTGTTGTTCTTGACCATCTTGCCGAGCGAACTGAGCACGTCGCCATTGGCGAGTACCACTTCGAGCCCGAGCACCTGGTCGCGCGCGGTGCCGGACTGGATCACGCGATTGCCGCCCGCGTTGGTCGCGAGATTGCCGCCGATCTGGCATGAGCCGCGCGCGCCGAGATCGAGCGCGAGTTCGAAGCCCGCGGCTTCGGCGGCTTCCTGCGCGGCCTGTAACGTGGTGCCGGCACGTACGGTCAGTGTGGCCGACGCGGTGTCGAGTTCTTCGACGCCGGCCAGACGTTCGAGCGACAACGCGATATCGTCGGCGCGCGCGATCGCGCCGCCCGCGAGTCCGGTCATACCGCCTTGCGGTACCACCGGCTGATGCGCGGCGTGGCAGATCGCGAGCGCACACGATACTTCGTCGGTCGTGCGCGGCATCAGCAGCGCCGCCGGACGCGTCGGCTCGTGGCGCGTCCAGTCGGTCAGCGCGCGTTCGCCGATCTGCTCGCCGACGCGCACCGCGTCGACGCCGAGCGCGGCGCGCAAGGCCTCGAGTGTCGTCGCGAGCGGTGCGGTCGGGGTTGCGGTCTGGGTCGTCTTGTCGTCGGTGATGCTCGGTTCTGTCATGCAGGAGGTCCTTACTGTGCGGTCGCGGCGAGTTTCTTGCGATAGCCCATCGAATCGTTGATGCGGCCGAGGATATAGTCGCCCGCGGCGACCGGCTGATATTTGCTTTGCGCGTCGCTCGCGCCGAGCTCACGCGGATCGACGAGCGCGCCGTAGGTCGGATCGTAGAACGTCGCGATCGAATAGCGCTCGCGCCCCGATGCATTGATCACGCGATGCAGCGTCGAGCGGAAGCGGTCGTTGGTCCAGCGCGCGAGCAGATCGCCGACGTTCACGACGAAGCTGCCTTCGACGGGCGGCGCCTCGACCCACGTATCGTTGGCGATTTCGCGCACCTGCAGGCCGCCGACCTGATCCTGCCACAGCAGTGTGATGCAGCCGTAGTCGGTGTGCGGCGCGACGCCGAACTGATCTTCGCCCGACTGCGGCGGCTGCGGCGGCTGCGGCGGATAGTAGACCATTTGCGTGCGCTGCATGCGCTTCGTGTAGCGCGGCGCGAAGAAATTTTCTTCGATGCCGAGACTCACCGCGACCGCGCGCAGCAGATCGGACCCGCACGCGCCGACCGCCTCGTAATAGTCATACAGCACCGGCCGCAACCCGGGCATGAAGTCCGGCCAATTGTTCGGCCCGCGTAGTGCCTGGCCCGCCAGCACGTCGGGATCGTCTTCCGGCAGTTCGAGGCCGATGCTGAAAAACTCCTTGTGATCGGGCCGCTTCGCCTGATACATCGTCGCGTCGCCAAGCGCATTGAAGCCGCGATGCCGATGATTGACCGCCGCGTGTCGTTTCGTGTCGACCGGAAACGCGAAGAAAGTGCGCGCGGCCTGCGCGGCGGCATCGATCTTCGCTTGCGGCACGCCGTGATTGACGATGTAGAAAAAACCGATCGTCGTACAGGCTTCATGAATTTCCTTCGCGACGCGTCGGAGCGCCTGCTGATCGCCCGCGCGCACGTCGGCGACATCGATGATCGGAATGCGGGTCACGGGCATCGCGCGGCTCCTTCGAGGATCGGTATTGCAGTGGTATATACCGCCAAAAGCAGCGCCGCAAGTTGCTTCGCACGCCTCGAGATCAGGGCTTTTCTCTACTCAAGCGAGCATTTATTTTTCGCCGGAAACGCGGTATATACTGCCCAGCGAAGCCCGCATCGCGCCGCCGGCGCGGCGGGTCTGGAACGAACACTTCGACACGCCGGCGACCCAACACCAATTCGCCCCCGGAGAACCCCATGCGTATCCTTGCAGGCTGGAAATGTCGTCTGGTCATGCTGGCGCTGTGCGCGGCAAGCGTCGCCGCGCACGCCGAAGACCAGCTCGCCAAAGTGAAGAAAGCCGGCGAACTGGTGGTCGGCACCGAAATGCAGTTCGCGCCATTCGACTTTCTCGAGAACGGTCAGCAAGCCGGCTTCAACAAGGAGCTGTTCGCGCAGATCGGCAAGGAAATCGGCGTCAAGGTGCGCTTCATCGATCTGCCGTGGCCGAGTGTGCTGCCCGGTCTCGAAGCGGGCAAGTTCGATATGGTCGGTGGCCCGCTGACGGTCACGAAGGCGCGCATGGAACGCTACACGTACACGCTGCCCGTCGCCGATGCGACCGACGCGCTGCTCAAGCGCGCGAACGATGCGTCGATCAAGCAATCGTCGGATATCGCGGGCAAGACGGTCGGCGCGGGCAAAGGCACCGCGCAGCTGGACCAGCTGAAGAGCTACGCGGCCACGCTGCCGAAGCAGCCTGAAATCCGCGAGTACGTCGACAACAATCAGGCTTACGCGGACCTCGCGGCGGGCCGCATCGCCGCGGCAGCGAACTCGATGACCAACATCGCGTATGTCGCGAAGCAGCGCCCCGAGATGTTCGCGGTCGTGCAGCCGCCGTTCGGCGCGAAGGTGTACTTCGCGTATGCATTGCGCAAGGACGCCGACAGCAAACCGCTCGCCGACGCGTTCAACGCAGCGCTCGTGAAGATGCAGAAGGATGGCCGCCTCGCCGCGTTGCAGAAAAAGTGGTTCGGTGTCGCGATGGAGATGCCGTCCACGATGCCCACGCCGAACTACTGAGCGTCTTCAACGTGGGCGTCCCGCATCGTGCAATAGTTTCGCCGTCGCGCGGTCCGCGTCGCCCTTCCCCTTCCATCGGCCGCGACCCATGTTCAACACGACCGTCTTCGTTCAGGGCCTGCCGCTGCTGCTGCATGCGGCGCTCGCCACCGTCGGCATTTCGCTGACGGGGCTCGTGATCGGATTCTTCGTCGGCATCGGCGTGTGCACCGCGCGGCTGTCGCAGCATCGCGCCGCGCGCCTCGCGGGCGGCGCCTACGTGTTCTTCTTTCGCGGCGTGCCGATGCTCGTGCAGCTGCTGCTCGTGTACTACCTGCTGCCGTTCGCCGGCATCAACGTGTCGCCGATCGTCGCCGCGATCAGCACGGTGTCGTTGTGCTCGGCCTCGTACATCGCGGAGATTCTGCGCGGCGGTTTTCTGAGCATTCCGCCCGGACATCTCGAAGCCGCGCGCATGCTCGGGCTTTCCCCGCTCGATACGCTGCGGCGCATTCTGGTGCCGCAAGCATTCCGTTTGACGCTGCCGTCGCTCGTCAACGAAATGGTGCTGCTGATCAAGGCTTCTTCGCTGATCTCGGTGGTCGGCGTCGCCGAGTTGACGCGCACCGCGCAGAACATCGCCGCGAGCACTTACCGGCCGCTCGAAGCGTATGTCGCGGCCGGGCTCATCTACTTCGTGATCTGCGGTTCGCTCGCGCTGGTCGCGCATGCGGCCGAACACCGTTTGCAGCACGCCTGAATCGACTCACGTTTAAGCGAACCTCGCCATGCAAACGTTCGACCCGACCGTCATCACGCACAACCTGCAGCCGATCGCCGCCGGCCTCGCGACGACGCTCGCCAGCTGGGCCGCGGGCGTCGCAATCGGTCTCGCGATCGGCTTTCTGATCGCGGTGCTGCAACTGTTCTGCGGACGCTGGCTGCGCGCCATCTTGCGTGTCTACATCGAGTTGCTGCGCGGCACGCCGTTTCTCGTGCAGCTGTTTCTGCTGTACTACGCTGGCCCGTCCATCGGCATCACGCTTGAACCGATGACGGCCGGCATCGTCGGCCTCGGTCTCTACGGCAGCGCGTATCTCGCCGAGGCGTTCCGCTCCGGCTTCCAGTCGGTGCCCAAAGGCCATCTCGAAGCGGCGGCGTGTCTCGGACTCACGCGCTGGCAGGCGATCCTGCGCATCCAGGCGCCGCAGATGCTGGTGCTGATCGTGCCCGCGCTGACCAATCTGATCATCGTGTTGAGCAAGGAAACGGCAGTGCTGTCGATCGTCACGGTGCCCGAACTGACGTTCGTGCTGACCGGCATCGGCTCGGCCACCTTCGCTTTCGTCGAAACCCTGCTGGTGCTGTGCGTGTGCTATCTCGCTCTGGTCGAGCTGACCTCGCGCGCGGGCATGTGGGCCGAAGCCCGCCTCGCACGCTTCATGGCATGATTCCGGAACACCTATGAACGCCATCGCCGACATGTCCTCCCCCGCGCAATCTTCCGCGCCGTCCGCCAGCGCAGCGGCGAACGCATCGAATGCCGCGCCGCTGATCGAGGTGCGCGATCTGCGCAAACGCTTCGGCGATGTCGAGGTGCTGCGCGGCGTCGATCTCGAGATTGCGCGCTCGGAAGTGGTCTGCATCATCGGGCCGTCGGGCTCGGGCAAGAGCACGCTGCTGCGCTGCCTCGCCGCGCTCGAAACCTACGATCACGGCGACGTGCGCATCGAAGGCGAGCTGCTCGGCTATGCCGAGCGCAACGGCAAACGCGTGCGCGCCTCGCAGGGCGAGATCAACCGCGTGCGCCGCAACGTCGGCATGGTGTTCCAGCAGTTCAACCTGTGGCCGCACATGACCGCGCTCGGCAACGTGATGGAGGCGCTGCTGCGCGTGCGGCGCCTTTCGCACGACGAAGCGCGCCGCCGCGCGAGCGCGATGCTGGAGACGGTCGGCCTCTCGCACAAGGGCGACGCGTATCCGGCGAAACTGTCGGGCGGTCAACAGCAACGCGTCGCGATTGCGCGCGCACTCGCGATGGAGCCGCACATCATGCTGTTCGACGAACCGACCTCGGCGCTCGATCCGGAGCTGGTCGGCGAGGTGCTGCAGGTGATGAAGCAGCTCGCGCGCGACGGCATGACGATGGCCGTGGTCACGCACGAAATGGGTTTTGCCGCGCAGGTCGCCGACAAGGTCGTGTTCATCGATCAAGGCCGCATCGCCGTGCAGGGCAAACCGCGCGACGTGTTTCACGATGCCGCGCAGCCGCGTCTGCGGCAGTTTCTGCAAAACTACTTCGACCGCAATGCGTTCTGGACGCGCGGCCCCGACGACACCCCGCCCCTATGAGCGCCGCCGTTCGCAACAAGCCTCATGGCAAATCGTCCGCCAGCGCGGCCAGCGCCGCGGCCAAAATCGCGCGCGGCAGCGACGAAGCGCCGGCCGCGCGCTACGAGCAGGTCAAACAGCACATTCGCCAGATCATCGGCTCGGGCGAACGCCAGGCGGGCGACCGCCTGCCTTCGGAGCTCGACCTCGTCGCGACGCTCGGCGTCTCGCGCATGACGGTCAACCGCGCGCTGCGCGAACTCGCCGACGCGGGGCTCGTCACTCGCCTATCGGGCGTCGGTACTTTCGTCGCGGCGAACAAGCCGCAGTCCACGCTATTGATGATCGCCCATATCGGCGACGAGATCCGCTCGCGCGGCCACGCTTATCGCTGCGATATGGTGCTGTTGCAGCGCGAGACCGCGTCGGTCACGGTGTCGAACGCCTTGGGGCTGGCGCCGGGCGCTTCGGTGTTTCATGTGATCTGCGTGCATCGCGAGAACGGTCTGCCGGTGCAGCTCGAAGATCGCTATGTGAATCCGGCCGTCGCGCCGGATTTTCTGCAGCACGATTTCTCGGCGCTGAAGCCGTCCGAGTATCTGCTGAGGGTCGTGCCGATGCACGATCTCGAACACGTGGTCGACGCGGCGCTGCCGACGCCTGCCGAAGCAGAGCTGCTCGAAATTCACGCCGAAGAACCGTGCCTGACGCTGACGCGCCGCACATGGACGGGCGGCGTCGCCGTGACGTTCGCGCGTTTCGTGCATCCGGGTTCGCGCTACCGGCTCGGCTGCCGTTTTTCGCCGAACATCTCGCAGCGCCAGGGATAACGCGCGCTTCCGAAACCGTACTAGACGGTCCCCGCCAGATGAAAACGCGACGCCGGATGCCATAGCCGCACCGACGTCGCGACGTTCTCGCCGACCCACGTGCGCCGCCACAGCAGCAGACACGGCTCGCCGATATCCATCATCAGATGACGCCGCACATGGGCGTCGGGCTTTTGCGCGTAGATGCGAAACTCGGCGCGCTGCACGGGCGCGAGCCGCACCATGTAGTGATTCGGCGTTTCGACCGAGAAGTCCTGCTGCAGATATTCAGGAAACACCTTCGGATTGACGAAGCGGTCCTCGTACTGGATCGGCTCGCCCTCCTCGCTGTGCACGATGCACGAATGAAACGCGGGACCGTTCGCGAGACCGAGCGCTTCGAGCGCGTCGGCGTCGTCGCTCGGTTCGAGCGTCAGCACGCGCGCCGAATGACGATGACCGCGCGCGGCAATTTCATCGGCGATATTGCGGATCTCCAGCACCGTCGATTCATACCGCTGCGGCGCGACGAAGGTGCCCGAGCCTTGCACGCGCGTGAGCACGCGCTCGGCGGTCAGCTCGCGCAGCGCGCGCGACACCGTCATGCGCGCGACGCCGAACTCCTTGACCAGTTCCGTTTCGGAAGGGATCAGCCCGCCCGGCTTCCATGCGCCTTCGCTGATGCGCTGAAGCACGTAGCGTTTGATCTGCTCGTAGGCGGGCATCGCCTTGACCGGCGTGTCGCGATCGCGATCGCGTTCGGCGGAATGCTGTTTCTGCTCCGCTTGTGCGGCGGGCGCTATACGCGCCTGTGTCGTTGTTTTCACTCCAAACCTCATCGGTGGTTCGCCGGTGGTACATGAGGTACACCGTGGCCGGTTCTCCGACGGCCGGGCCCAATCTTACCCGGTTCGACGCTGGGAGACGGCTGGAACGCGCTACCAGATAAACGGCACGAAACGGTAACGCACACGAGCCATGTATTGGGTGTAGCCGTCGAGCTGCCCGGCGAGCAGCCGCTCCTCGCGCACCGCGCGCCAGCCCATCCCGTACGCCATCACGGGCAGCGCCACGAGCCCCCACCACGAGCCGAGCATCAGCGGCGTGCCGACGAAGAACACCAGCGCGGCCGCGTACATCGGATGACGGACGTACGCGTAGGGCCCGGTGTCGGCGACCTTGTGCCCGCGGCTCGACTGAATCTTGACCACCGGTGCGGCATAGCTGTTCGCGCGAAACACGAACCGGCACATGAAGATGCACAGGAACACGCACAACGCGCCGAGGCCCATGAGCCACGACGGCAGCGGCGCGGACCAGCGAAACCGCATCGCGTCGAAACCCATCAGGACCAGCCAGCCGCACCACGCGGCCCCGATCGCGGCCATGAACACGCGATCCCAGCGGCTCTGCTGCGCCTGCACGAACGGCGCGAGCCGCTCCGCGAGCAGCGCGGGATCATGACGCGCGAGCCACAAGCCGAGCCACAGGCTCAATACCGCCAGCTCGAACAGATACCACCACGCGGGCGGCCACGCGAGCGTGCCGGCCGCGCCGAACAGCAGCACGCCCATGAAAACCAGCCACGCCAGCGATTGCAGGATCAGACGTGCGACCATCGCGGCTCCCTCGAGCGGTCGGCTCATGCGGCCTCATCGCGCGTGCGCACGCGCTCGAACACGTCGGCGATATCGATGTCCTCCAGATTCAAGCCGAAACGCTCACGCAGACAGTCGGCGAGTTCGGCGGCGCTCGCGAGGCGCCGTTCGTTGACGATCTGCCCTCGTGCGTCGCGCTCGTTGAACTGATCGTTGAATAGCGCCAGGCGCAGTTCGGGCAACACGCGGCACGCCAGCAGGTTATGAACGAACTTCGAATCCGGTGACGTCGAGGTGTACCAGTTCGAGGTTTCGTAGTCGATCCACTCGACTGCGCGCAGATCGACGTGATAAACGCGGGTCCAGCTCTCGTCCGGCGCCAGCACCTCGAGATAGACGGTGTCGCGCCCCGCGTCGGCGAGACGGAACGTGCCGAGCGGAATCGGCTGCGCGAGGCCGGCGGTCAGCCGCAGCGGCGCGGTCAGCGTCACGGCGCCGAAGCCGACGTCGGCGATCCATGCGTCGCCGTCGATATCGACGCGCAGCACCATATGCGTGCGCGGCGAGATCGTGCCGGGCTCGCGGCCCCACACGACGCGCGCAAGCATCGGCGTGACCCTGAAGCCGAGTTGCATCAGCACGTTCGCGAACAGAATGTTCTGCTCGAAGCAGTAGCCACCGCGCTTTTCGGTCACGAGCTTGCGTTCGACGGCTTCGAGCTCGAGCCTGACGGGCCGGCGCGTCAACGGGTTCAGGTTCTCGAACGGGATCGCGGCGGGATGGAGCCGGTGAATCGCCCGCAGCACGTCGAGCGTGGCGGCGCGCGGGCCCTGATAGCCGATCCGGGCGAAGTAGTTTTCCAGATTGATGGTGTGGGACATCGGCGGAATTCCGGTTGGACTGCGGGTTCGACGCGATCATAGCGGCTTTCGGCGCTGAATCGACCGCGCGCGGGACGAAGCGAAAACGCGCCTACAAGCCCTTCAACGCCGACGTCGCGATCGACGGCACCGTAATGCCGTGGCTCGATGCGAACTGCACGGCCGAGCTCAGCGTCGACATCAGCGACTGCAACTGCCCCGGCGCCGATTGCGCGATATACGAAGCGCTTTGCGCGGTCTGCGGATTGAGGCCCGATTGCAGCAGCGACGACGGACTCATCTGACCGAGGCTGCCGAGCCCCGACTGCAAGCTCGAATACTGGCTCACACCCTTGCCGAGCGACGACAGACCTTGCGTGAACGCTTCCTTGTTGACCGGCGTCGCAGACGCGCCGCCACTTGCATGATTCGCGAACGCATCGGTCAGCTTCTGCGACAGCGACTGCTGGGTGCTGCCGACCTGCGTCAACTGACTGACCGACGGCGTGCCGCCGCTGAGCAGCCCCGCCGCCTGCTGCGCCTGGCCGGCGGCACTCGTCATGCCCATCGCCGACGCGAGGCTCGACTGTCCGCTCAGCACCTGCTGGTTCGCGCCCACGTAACTCTGCAGCAACTGCGACACGCCGCCCGACGACGCCCCGGCACCCGCCGCGCTATCGCCGCCCCCGCCGATGCCGAACTGCTTCAGATTCAACTGCGCGTGCGCTGCGCCGCCCAGCAACAGACCACCACTCACCAGCAACGAAACCAGAAGAATGCGCTTGCCCATTTCTACCTCCTTACTTTGACTTTCGGGTGACTCGTGCGCTTCGACACCTCGCCGTTTCGCACGTTCGGCCTGACTACATCAATACATTTTCATTACGCGCCAATGAATATCTGTTTACGTCCTCATAAAGTTTAGGCGCAGTCCGTAAATCCGGGAATTACATGCCAGCAATATTGTTGCGAATCGTTCTCATTTGTGTTGACTGCCGCAATACGCCTGCGTACGATCACGCCATCAGCCGCTTTGGCAGCCTGGGACAACACGCGATGTCGCGCCAGGCAGTCGCAGATTGATCACATCGATCGAAACAACACTCATAAGGATTTCGATGAAGTTCGCCCAACTCAATGGATCGCGTGCCAATGCGCGTCCGGTTTGCGACGCTTGCGCAGGTCCCGGCGCAACTCATCGTACGCGTTTGCCTTCGATGCGGCGCGTCGCACTGTGCACGGCCTTCGCGTGGGCCTCGTTGACCGGCCACGCGGCGCTGGCCGAAGCCAATCCCGATGCGAACCCGGAAGCGCCCGAGGCCGACCTGAACATTCAGGCGACGCAGACCGACCAGTGGACAGGCCTTTGGAACCGCCAGCAATTGCTCGGCGACATGGGCGGCCTGCGTCCGTGGCTCGGCAAGTACGGCATGACCTTCACGCTGACCGAAACCAGCGAAGTGCTGGCCAATCTGCGCGGCGGTCTCGCGCGCGGCGCCAACTACGACGGCGTGACCACCGCCACCTTGCAGATGGATACGCAAAAGGCGTTCGGCCTGCCGGGCGGCCTCTTCAACGTCAGCGCACTGCAAATTCACGGCGCGAACCTGAGCGCGAACAAGCTCGGCACGTTGAATACCGCGAGCGGCATCGAGGCCGACGACGCGACGCGTCTGTGGGAGCTCTGGTATCAGCAGTCGTTCCTGAACAAGCGCGTGGACGTGAAGATCGGTCAGCAGAGTCTCGACCAGGAATTCATCACGAGCACGTATGCGGCCCTGTTCCTCAACACGATGTTCGGCTGGCCCGCGCTGCCCTCGTACGACATGCCGTCGGGCGGTCCCGCCTATCCGCTCGCGGGTCTCGGCGTGCGCGTGCGCGGCCAGATCACCCCTTCGTTGACCGCGCTTGCCGGCGTGTATTCGGGCGACCCGCTCGGCAACGACCCGGACAACATGAGCGGCACGAACTTCAACCTGCATAACGGCGCGTTGTGGATCGGCGAGTTGCAGTACTCGATCAACCAGCCGGCCGAAGGCGAAATGGTCGGCACGGGCGGCGGCGGTCTGCCGGGCACCTACAAGCTCGGCGTCTGGTACAACACCAACAAGTTCGCCGATCAGCGCTACGACAACATGGGGCTGTCGCTCGCGAATCCGGCGTCGACCGGCATTCCGGTGAATCACAGCGGCAACTACAGCTTCTATGCGGTCGCCGATCAGATGGTGTGGCGCCCCGACTCCGACGAACCTCGCAGTCTCGGCGTGTTCGCGCGCGTGATGGGCGCGCCGGGCGACCGCAACCTCGTGCAAGTCGCGGCCAACCTCGGCGTCGTGCTGAAGGCGCCGTTCAAGGGCCGTGACAACGACAGCGCCGGTCTCGCGCTGACCTACATCAAGGTCGGCAGTCACGTGAACGGACTCGACAAGGACTTCCTGGCATTCAACGGCAGCCCCTACGGCGTGCGCACCAGCGAAACCACGCTCGAGGCGACCTACCAATACCAGGTCAATCCGTGGTGGCAGTTGCAGGCCGACGCGCAATACACGTTCAACGCCGGTGCGGGCCAGAACCCGAACGACCCGACGCAGCCGCTGCGCAACACCTTCGTCGTCGGTATGCGGACCAATATCAACTTCTGACGGCGCCCGCCGCGCGCTTTCATCCTCGCAAGCACATGCGACCCCACGCAACCGGACCAGCGCTTCCCATGCTTTTAATCGTCACCGCCACTCCCGCTTTGTGCACCCGCACGGAGGCCCGATCGTGAATCAACTCACGCGCAAGCTTGCGGCGCGCGCCGCGCGAGCCCTGCTCGCCGCGATGGCCGGCGCCGCCGCTCTCACGATGGCCGCCAGCGCGCAGGCCGAGCCGCAAGGCTTCCTTGAAACGATCAAGCATCACACGACGCTGATCAACACCGTGCCGGATAACGGCGACCAGAATCCGTACGCGCTCGTGGTCGCGCCGGTCAGCGCGGGCACCGTGAAGAAAGGCGACGTGCTGGTCGGCAACTTCAACAACTCGACAAACCTGCAGGGCACCGGCAGCACGATCATCAACTATCACCCGGACACCAGACAGATGACGGTGTTCGCGACCGTGCCGCGCGATCTGAAGGAATGCCCGGGCGGCATCGGCCTGTCGACCGCGATGACGATGCTGAAGTCCGGCTGGGTGATCGTCGGCAGCACGCCGAGCAACGACGGCACGACCGGCACCAAGGGCGCTGGCTGCCTGATCGTGATCGACCCGCAAGGCAAGATCGCGTCGACGATCTCGACGCCGAACATCAACGATCCGTGGGGCAACATGGCGGTCGTCGACAACGGCACGAGCGCAACGCTGTTCGTCAGCAACGCGGGCTTCGGCGTCGGCGACGCGCAAGGCAATCCGCCCGTGTTCAAGCAGGCCACCGTGCTGCGCCTCGACCTCGACGTGCCGGCAGGCAAGCCGCCCGTCGTGAAGCAGGAAACCGTGATCGGCAGCGGCTTCGGCGCGCAGGCCGACAAGGGCGTGTTCCTCGTCGGGCCGACCGGCCTCGCGCTGTCGGCCGATCAGAAACTGCTGTACGTGTCCGACGCGATCGGCAACCGCATCACCGAGATCGACGATCCGCTCACGCGCGACAGCAGCGCGGGCGTCGGCCGCCAGTTGACCGCCGACGGCCTGCTGCATCGTCCGCTCGCGATGGTCACCGCGCCCAATGGCCACCTGCTGGTGACCAACGCGTTGAACGGCCAGGTCGTCGAGATCGATCCGGCGACCGGCAAGCAGCTGTACGCACGCTGGATCGATACCGACAAGGCGCAATCGCCCCCCGGCAACGGCGACCTGTTCGGTATCGCGATGACGCCGGAAGGCGACGGCTTCTACTACGTCGAAGACGACGTGAACACACTGGTGCTCGCGAAGTAGGCGGCACCCACGCAGTTTCAAGAAGGTGAACTGGCCATGACAAACGATCACCCCCCACGGCCGTCACGACGCGGCTTCCTGAAGGCGGGGGGCGCGGCGGTCGCCGCCGGCGCGAGTCTCGGCGCAGGCCTCGCGACCTCGCCGCCCGCGCTCGCGAAGGCGCCCGCGCATAGCGCCCAGAACGCCGATCCGCAGTTCGCGGCCGAGCCGTTCTACGGTCCGCATCAAGGCGGCATCGTCACGCCGCAGCAGAGCCACACCTACGTCGCCGCGCTCGAGCTGAGCACCGACAAGCGCGACGAAGTGATCGCCCTGCTGCGCACGTGGACCGAAGCAGCCGCGTGCCTGACGCAAGGCGGCACGGCCTTCGCGCTGCCCGCCGGCGACGGCGACGGCGGCGGCGACCGGGCCGCCCCCGATTCCGGCGACGTGCTGGGCCTCGGCCCGAACGGTCTGACGATCACGTTCGGCTTCGGCCCCGGCCTCTTCACGAAGGACGGCAAGGACCGCTACGGGCTCGCGTCGCGCCGCCCCGCCGCGCTCGTCGATTTGCCGCGCTTCAACGGCGATCAGCTGATCAAGGAGAAGACCGGCGGCGACCTGTTCATCCAGGCGTGCGCGAACGACGCGCAGGTTGCGTTTCACGCGGTACGCCAACTGACGCGCCGTGCCTACGGCGTCGCGGCGATGCGCTGGGGCCAGGCCGGTTTTCTGTCCGGTCCGCGCGCTCAGACGCCGCGCAACCTGATGGGCTTCAAGGACGGCACCAACAATCCGGCGACCGCGAAGCCTGAGCTGATGAACCAGTTCGTGTGGGCTCGTGCCACCGACGACGCGCCGTGGATGGAAGGCGGCACCTACACGGTCGTGCGCCGCATCCGCATCACGCTCGAACACTGGGACAACACCGAGCTCGGTTTCCAGGAACAGGTGTTCGGCCGCCACAAGTACAGCGGCGCGCCGATCGGCAGCAAGCATGAATTCGACGCGGTGGATCTGAAGGCCGAGGACAAGGACGGTAACCCGGTGATCCCCGAGAACTCGCACGTGCGTCTGTCGAATCCGGCGAGCAACAACGGCGCGCAGATTCTGCGCCGCTCGTATTCGTACAACGAAGGCACGAACTTCTATATCGAGCGCTGGCCGCCGTGGCGCCAGGAAACCGAGTACGACGCGGGGCTGATTTTCATCGCGCACCAGAGCGACCCGCGCACCGGCTTCATCCCGATCAACGACCGGCTCGCGAAGTTCGACATGATGAACCAGTTCACGACTCACGTCGGCAGCGCGATTTTCGTCGTGCCGCCGGGCGCGAAGCCGGGTTCGTATGTCGGCGCGGGGCTGTTCGAGACGTGATGCAGCAAATGAAGCACGCCGGGCGTGCAGCGCCTGGCTCACTCAACACAATCAAAACGGACTTCTGCAACATGGCTCATTCCTGGTTTGCCACCCGTCTGCGCGCGCTCGGCAGCATGGCCGCGCTGTCGCTCACCGCGCTCGCGACGATGCCGTCGGCGGCTCACTCGGCGTCGATCACGCTGTACAACGCGCAGCACGAGCAGGTCGTCAATCTGCTCGCAAAGGACTTCGAAAAGCAGTCGGGCATCTCGGTAAAAATCCGCAGCGGCGAAGGCCCGGCGCTCGCCGCGCAGATCGTCGCGGAAGGCGCGGCGTCGCCCGCCGACGTGTACTTCACGGAGAACTCGCCTGAGCTGATGCTGCTCGAGGAAAAGGGTCTGCTCGCGAAGGTCGACGAAGCGACGCTCCGCGCGGTGCCGGCACGTTTCAATTCGCCGAGCGGTGTATGGGTCGCCGTGACCGCGCGCGAGAGCGTGCTCGCATACAACACGACGAAGCTGCAGCCGTCGCAACTGCCGCAATCGGTGCTCGACCTTGCGAAGCCTGAATGGAAAGGCAAGGTCGGCATCGCGCCGAGCGACGCCGACTTCCTGCCACTCGTGAGCGCGGTGCTGGCCCTGAAGGGTGAAGAGCAGACGCTCGCGTGGCTGAAGGGTCTCAAAGCCAACGCGCAGATCTTCGACGATGACGAAGGCGTGGTCGCCGCGGTCAATCGCGGCGGGGTCGCGGCCGGTCTGATCAACAACTACTACTGGTCGCGTCTGCATGCGGAAATCGGCGATGCGAAAACCCGCAGCGCGATCTATCACTTCGGCCACGGCGACGCCGGCGCGCTCGTCAACGTATCGGGCGCGGGCGTGCTGAAGTCCGCGCACAACGCGGACGGCGCGCAGAAGTTTCTCGCCTATCTGGTCAGCGAACGCGCACAGCAGCTGATGGCCAACAGCCACGTGATGTTCGAATATCCGCTGCACGCGGGTGTCGCGCCGGACCCGATCCTCAAGCCGTTTGCCGAACTGACTCCGCCCACGCTGACGATCCAGCAGCTCGGCGACGATAGCCAAGCCGGCAAGCTGCTACGTCAGGCAGGCCTGCTGTAAATGAGCGAAGCACTGTCAGCCGGTCCGCCGGCTGTCCCCCCAGCCCCGGCGCGCGGGCGGACGCGCGCGCCGCGCGGCCTTTTTGCGGCGGCAGCACTCAGCGCTTTGCTGGTGCTGCTGCCGATTGCGTTTACGTTCTGGCGCGCGGCGAGCTTCGGGATCGGCGACGCGCTCGATCTGATCTGGCGGCCCCTCGTCGGCGAGCTGCTCGTCAATACGGCGTTGATCACCGTCACGACTACCCTCGTTTGCGCGGTGATCGGCACGGCCGCCGCGTGGTTCGTCGAGCGCACGCATCTTCCCGGACGGCGCGCGTGGGCGGTGCTGTGCGCCGCGCCGCTCGCGATGCCGGCCTTCATTTCGAGCTATGCGTGGGTGTCCTTGAGCGAGGACTTGCAGGACTTCAACGGCGCGTTGCTGGTCTTGACCTGCGCGTATTTTCCGCTCGTCTATCTGCCGGTCGCCGCCGCGCTGCGCGGCATGGACCCGGCACTCGAAGAAAGCGCGCGCGCACTCGGCTGCAACCGCTGGACGAGTTTCGCGCGCGTCGTGCTGCCGCAACTGCGGCCGGCGCTGCTCGGCGGCATGCTGCTCGTCGCGCTCGGCGTGCTATCGGAATTCGGCGCGTTCACGCTGCTGCGCTTTCATACGTTCACCACGCAGATCTACGCGGAATATCGCACCAGCTTCGACGGCGGCGGTGCATCGCTGCTCGCGTGTCTGCTGATCGTGATCTGCCTCGTCGTGCTTGCGTTCGAGTTTCGCGTGCGCGGTGCAGCGCGCTATGAGCGCGTCGATCGCGGCACGCGCCGCGCGGTGTTGCGCTACGAGCTCGGTGGGTGGCGCTGGCTCGTCGTCGCGGGCTTTGCGCTGCTGACGCTTGCGACGCTCGGCGTACCGCTCGGCATGATCGGCTTCTGGCTCACGCAGCCGGGCGCGGCCGCCGTGACGCCGGCCGACGTATCGCCCGAACTGCTGTGGAACGCGACGTGTTCGTCGCTGGGTCTCGGCCTCGCGGCCGCCGCGCTGACCACGTTGCTCGTGGTGCCGCTCGCGTTTCTGCTGGTGCGTTATCCGACGCGTTTCGCGACGCTGTTCGAGCGCACCGTGTTTCTCGCGCAGGGCGTGCCGGGGCTCGTGATTGCGCTCGCGATCGTCTCGCTCGCCGTGCATGCGCTGCAGCCGCTCTATCAAAGCGCGACGCTGCTGATCGTCGCCTACGCGATCCTGTTCATGCCGGTCGCGCTCGTCAGCGTGCGCGCGGCATTCATGCAGGCGCAACCGCGCCTCGAGGAAACCGCGCGCGCGCTCGGCCTTGACTGGACGCAGACGCTCGTGCGCGTCGTGCTGCCGCTCGCGGGCCCCGGGCTCGGCGCTGCCGCGGCGATGGTGTTCATCTCGGTCGTCACCGAACTGAACGCGACGCTGCTGCTGTCGCCGCTCGACACGCAAACGCTGGCGACCCAGGTGTGGGCCGACACGTCGACGATGGCGTTCGCCGCGGCCGCGCCGTATGCGGCGCTGCTGACCGGCATCTCGCTGTGCGCGTCGGGGCTGCTGTTCGCGCTGCTCGGCCGCTCGGCGCTGCTCGGCGAGCGCGGCTGACACGCGCCGGCTTTTTCATCGCTGCTTTTGTTCGACTACTTCGGATTTTCATGAGCGAACTTCGTATCCGCGGACTGCAGAAATCGTTCGACGGTCACCCGGTGCTGCACGGCCTCGATCTCTCGGTCGAGCGCGGCACGCTGCTCGCGCTGCTGGGGCCCTCGGGCAGCGGCAAGACCACGCTGCTGCGGCTGTTGTGCGGCTTCGAGCGCGCGGACGGCGGCAGCGTCGAGATCGATGGCCGGCGCGTCGTCGGCGACAACCTGCACGTACCGTCGGAGCAACGCCGCATCGGCTACGTGCCGCAGGAAGGCGCGCTGTTTCCGCATCTGTCGGTCGCGGACAACATCGTGTTCGGTCTGCCTCGCACGCAGCGCCGCGCGCGCCATCGCGTCGCTGAGTTGCTGGAGTTGGTCGGCCTGCCCGCGCATTTTGGCGAGCGCGCGCCGCAGCAACTGTCGGGCGGTCAACAGCAACGTGTCGCGCTCGCCCGTGCGCTCGCACCCACGCCGACGCTGATCATGCTCGACGAGCCGTTCTCCTCGCTCGACGCCGCGCTGCGCGTCGAAACGCGCCAGGCGGTCGCAAGTGCGCTGGCCGCGGCCGGCGCGACTGCCGTGCTGGTCACGCACGATCAGTCCGAGGCGTTGTCGCTCGGGCATGAGGTCGCGGTGCTGTGGAATGGGAGGCTGATCCAGACCGCGACGCCCGAAGTGCTATACCGCCGGCCGGTGACGCGCGAGCTTGCGTCGTTCATTGGCGAGGCGGTCTTGTTGCCGGGCATCGCGCAACACGATCGCGCGAGTTGCGAACTCGGCGAACTCCCACTGGTCGCGCCCGTCGGTCACGGTGCGGTCGACGTGATGGTGCGTCCCGAGCAGATCCGCCTGCTGCGCGCCGATGAAACCGCGCGCACAGGCGCCGCACACGACGCGCTCGTCACTGACGTGATCTTCCAGGGGCAGGACGCAAGCGTCGCGCTGCAATTGCAGTCCGCGACGCGGGCGATGGTGCGCGCGCGCGTGCCCGGTTATCTGTGCCCGCGTCCGGGTGAGCGCGTGCGGCTCGCGGTCGAGGGTGAAGTGACCGCCTATTCGCGTGCCTGAACGACCAAGGCTGGCGCGCTCGGCTACCGCAGCGACAGATCCTGCACCATCTGCTGCGCCAGATAATCGCAGGTCGGCCGATCCGATTTCGCGCTGCGCGCGACCACGATTTCGAGCGGCGCGATTCTCGGCAGGCCTTGCGCGTCGCCGAGTATCGCGAGCCGCGGCGGCACGCTGCACCGCGTCAGTGCAATCACCGACAAACCGGCATCCACGGTCGCGACGAGCCCCATCAGGCTCGCGCTGCTGAACGCCGCGCGATAACGGATGCGCGCGCCATCCAGCGCAGCCAGCGTGTGCTGACGCGCGACGCAGCCCGGCTCGTACAACCCCACCGGCAACGGCGAGGCCTTCAGCACCGGCGTATCGACCGACGCCCCCACCCACACCATCGGTTCGCTGCGCACGAATTCGCCGCGCATCCTGCGGTCGCGCGTGACGAATGCGAGGTCGATCTTGTTGTCCGCGAGCATTGGCGCGAGTGCCGTGCTCTGCGCGCAGACGATCTCGATCTCGACGCGCGGGTATAGCGTCGCGAAACGCCGCAACACCGGCGATAGCAGCGACGACACATAGTCGTCCGGCGCGCCGAGCACCACCCGCCCGGTCACCTCGGGCCGCACGATCGCCGACCACGCCTCCTCCTGCAACGCAAGCGCGCGCCGCGCGTATTCGAGCAGCGTACTGCCGGGCCGCGTCAGCGACAGGTTGCGCGTGGTGCGTGCGAACAGCGTCGTGCCGAGCATCGTTTCGAGCCGCTTGATCTGCATGCTGACCGCCGCCTGCGAGCGATGCACGCTCGCCGCCGCCTTCGTGAAGCTGCCCGCCTCCACGACCGCGACGAAGCTGCGCAACAGATCGACGTCGAATTCAGGGTTCACGATTTATCAACCGGGCTTATGGAATTGCTCAATTTAATTCGTTTGTGAACAGGCCACAAGCGGCGCAATACTCGCAGGCATCATGTTTCGGAGTCGTTGCGCATGTCCCTCACCTCACGTCAACAAGGCGCGATCACGCTGGCGAGCGGCGGCCTGCTGATGGGCACGATCGGCGTTTTCGTCGAGGAGGCGCGGCTCGATGCGCTGACGCTCGTGTTCTTCCGCTGCCTGTTCGGCTTTCTCTCGCTCGCCGCCTATTGCGCGTGGAAGGGCTTTTTCACGCGCGCGCAGTTCACGCGCCGCACGGTCGCGCTCGCGCTGATTTCCGGCGTGCTGATGGTCACGCAATGGGTCGGCTTTTTCGATGCGATTCATCGCACCAGCATCGCGGTCGCGACCGTCGTGTTTCATGTGCAGCCGTTCTGGGTCGTGCTGATCGGCGCGGCGCTCTTTAACGAGCGGCTCGGCGCGGACCGGCTCGGCTGGATCGCGACGGCGTTCGTCGGGCTCGTGCTCGCGTCGGGCGTGATCGCGGCCGGAAACCTGCAAGGCCACAGCAGCTATCTGATCGGCTTGAGCGAAGCGCTGCTCGGCTCGCTGCTGTATGCGAGCGTCACGCTGATCGCGAAGAGCCTCGGCGAAATGCGCCCGCATCTGCTGACGCTCACGCAATGCGCGGTCGGCGTGACCTGTCTGCCGCTGATCGCGCCGCTCATCGCGCCTTTGACGCTCACGCATATCGGTCCGATGCAGTGGTTCTGGCTGATCGGCATGGGCGTGCTGCACACGGGATTGTCGTATGTACTGATTTACGGCGCGCTGCCCAGGCTCAGCACGCCAGTGATCGCGGTGCTGTTGTTCGTTTATCCGCTGACCGCGATCGTCGTGGATGCGCTCGTGTATGGCCGTGCGCTGTCGCTGTCTCAACTGGCGGGCATGGCGCTGATCGTCGCCGCGAGTCTCGGCGTCAATCTCGGCTGGCCGTTGCTGACGCTGCTCCATCCGGGTGGGCGGGCACGCAGTCACGCGAAGTAAAGCGCGCCGCCCGCCCGGTTCTTACTGCGGCAGCGTCTCGCCCTTCGTCTCCGGCGCGAACGGAATCACGAACAGGCCGAGGACGAACACGAGCGCGGTCAACGCGATCGGCACGCCGAGCGTCTGCATATGCAGCACCGCCGCGCCGAGCAGAAAGTTGACGCCGGCGCCGACGAAGCGTCCAAACGACGTGCAGAACGCAAACGCCGTCGCGCGTACACGGGTTTCGAACTGCTCGGGCAGCCACAGGCTGAACAACGCGAAGTTGCCGCCGAAAAAGCCCAGCACGAACAGCCACGCGATGAACGGCGCGAGCCCGTTCGGCAGATAGAACGCCCAACCGAAGCTCGCCGCGATCGACACCGCCATCCCCGCGAAGTACACCGCGAGCGTCATCTTGCGGCCGATGCGCTCGGCCAGTGGCGGCAGCGCGAGACAACCGAGGATCGTGCCGATCGACAGCAGGCCGGTCGCGAGCGACGCGGTGCGAATCGAATCGCCCTTGGACATGCCGGCGCGCGCCGCCAGTTGGATCACCGCGGACGGCTCGTAGACGGCGCCCGCCCACAGCCCGATGATCGCGATGGTCAGCAGAATGCACGCGACCCATGTGCGACGCCGGTAAGCCGGCCCCAAGATCTCGCGCAACGGCTTCACGCGCACCGTCTTTGCGTGGGCTTTCTGCCACTTCTGCGGCTCCTTCACGCGCAGCAGAATCAGAATCGCGACGACGACCGGTACCGCGCCGGTCAGGAACATCGCGCGCCAGCCGAAATGCACGCCGACCGTGTAATTGAGCGCAGCCGCAAGAAAGAAGCCCGCGTAGTAGCCGGTCTGCAGATAACCGGCGCCCATTTTGCGACGATCCTCCGGCCAGGCCTCGGCAACGTAGGTGCCCGCGAGCGCCCATTCCCCGCCGATCCCGACGCCCGCGATGAAGCGATAAATACCGAGCTGCCACACATTGGTCGAGGTCGCGGCGAGCCCGGTGAAAATCGCGAACGTGAAGATGGTGGCGGCGAGCACCTTGGTGCGGCCGAAGCGATCGGCGAGCGGTCCCCAGATGAACGACAGTCCCCAACCGACCAGAAACAGCGCGAACAGGATCGATCCCGCGAGGCCGACATTCGACGGCGTCGCCGCGAAGCCCGAACGCGGCAACAGCTCGGTCAGCGCGGGCGTGAGCACCAGCGCGTAAATGAACGAGTCCATGCCGTCGAGCGTCCAGCCGGCCCACGCTCCCCAGAACCCTGCGATCTGCGAACGATTGAGCGGTGTGCGCTGACGCGCGACCGCTCGTCGGTCGGTTACTGTATTCATCATGCTCCTCCGGCCTACGATAGTTGAACGTAACGAAGAAAGGGACGGGCGCGCTTGGGGATGGCTCGACGACGTTGATTGATCGGCGATGTCCTCGTACAACTCATTCAGAGGACGGCGCGAGCACCTGCCTGGAATGTGGTTCAAGACTTCCGGGTTTGCCCGCGCTGAAATGCGCGTCTTTTTATATATAATATTTGATACCATGACCGACGCAACTGAAGGTTTTCCCCTGGAAGCCGCCATGTCCGGTTCGTTTCTTCCGGCCGCCGCGCCGCGCGAAAGCACCTCGCACATGATTGCTGAGGCGCTGCGCGCGGCGATCGTCGACGGCACGCTCGCGCCTGGCGCCCCGCTGCGCCAGGACGCGATTGCCCGGCATTTCTCGGTCAGTGCGATTCCCGTGCGTGAGGCGCTGCGCCAGCTCGAAAGCGAGGGCTGGGCACGCGCGGCGGTCCATAAAGGCGCGAGCGTCGCGCCGCTGTCCGCCAACGAAGCGCGCGAGATCTACGAGATCCGCTCGGCGCTCGAAAGTCTCGCGCTCGGCCTTGCGATTCCGCATCACACCGCCGCGACGCTGCGCGAAGCCGCGGACTTGTGCCGCGCCGCCGAGCGCGAAGAGGACCCGTCGCTATACGTCACGCGCAATGCCGCGTTTCATATGTGTCTCTACGCGCCCGCCGGCCGGCCGCAGCTCGAGGACATGATCGGCTTGCTGCACCGGCGCGGCGAACGCTATCTGCGCCTGAAGTTCGGCTTGCCGTCGTACAAGGGCGAGTCCGACAGTGAGCACGCCGCCCTGCTCGAAGCCGTCGAGCGCCGCGATATCGCGACCGCGCAGTCGCTGGTGGTCGCGCATCTGCTCGGCACCGGCGAGCTTCTGCATCGTTTCCTGACCGAGCGCACGCGCGAAGAAGCGCTTGCGCATCAACCGAAGCCGCGCGGCCGCCGTCCGCGCGTCACCACCGGGAGCTGATCGAACCGATGACCGAGCCGATGAACCACCCCGCCGAAGCCGCCGCATCGCGGTCCACTGTCCGTTCGTGGACGACCCGGCGCGACGAAAAGAACCGCCGCCTCGCGGCCATCGCGCCGTGGCTCGAAGACGGCGTGCTGCCCACGCACCGCATCGTCGATGCGCTCGAAACGTTGATCCAGCCCGGCGAGCGCGTCGCGCTCGAAGGCGACAACCAGAAACAGGCCGACTTCCTGTCGCGCTCGCTCGCCACGGTCGATCCGCACAAGCTGCACGACGTGCATCTGCTGATTTCGAGCATCAGTCGTCCTGAGCACTTGACGCTGTTCGAGCGCGGCATCGCGCACAAGGTCGATTTCTCGTTCGCGGGGCCGCAGAGTCTGCGCGTCGCGCAACTGCTCGAAGACGGCCAGCTCGAAATCGGCGCGATCTATACGTATGTCGAGCTGTATGCGCGCATGTTCGTCGACCTGACGCCGCACGTTGCACTGCTGTGCGCGGACAAGGCCGACCGTCACGGCAATCTGTACACCGGCCCGAATACCGAGGACACGCCGACGATCGCCGAGGCCGCCGCGTTCCGTCACGGCATCGTGATCGTGCAGGTCAACGAGATCGTCGACGAATTGCCGCGCGTCGACATTCCGGGCTCGTGGGTCGACGTGCTCGTGCAGGCGGACCGGTCGTTCGCGGTCGAGCCGCTGTTCACGCGCGATCCGCGCCATATCGGCGACTTGCAGGTGCTGACCGCGATGATGGTGATACGCGGCATCTACGAGCCGTATGGCGTCGCGTCGCTGAATCACGGCATCGGCTTCGATACCGCGGCGATCGAACTGCTGCTGCCCACCTACGGCGAATCGCTCGGTCTCAAGGGCAAGATCTGCCGCAACTGGACACTCAATCCGCACCCGACGATGATCCCGGCGATCGAATCGGGCTGGGTCGACAGCATCCATTGCTTCGGCAGCGAGGTCGGCATGGAGGCGTATATCGAGGCGCGCCCCGATGTGTTCTTCACCGGCAACGACGGCAGCCTGCGCTCGAACCGCGTGCTGTGCCAGTTGGCCGGGCAATACGGCGTCGACCTGTTCATCGGCTCGACGCTGCAGATCGATGCGGACGCGAATTCGTCGACGGTCACGCGCGGACGGCTCGCCGGTTTCGGCGGTGCGCCGAACATGGGCCACGATCCGCGCGGCCGGCGTCATTCGAGCGAGGCGTGGCTGAAGCTGTTGAAGGGCGACGGCGCGGTGTCGCGTGGCCAGAAGCTCGTCGTGCAACTCGCGGAAACGTACAAGAAAGGCGGCGAGCCGACCTTCGTCGATGAACTCGACGCGGTCGCGGTCGGCGCGAAAAACGGCATGCCGATCGCGCCGGTGATGATCTACGGCGACGACGTGAGCCATGTGGTCACCGAGGAAGGCATCGCGCATCTGCACAAGGCCGAAGGCATCGACGAGCGGCGCGCGGCGGTCGCGGCGGTGGCCGGTGTCACGCCGATCGGTCTGCGCGCGAAGCCCGAGAAAACCGCGGAATTGCGCCGGCGCGGCATCGTCGCGTATCCGGAAGATCTCGGCATCCGGCGCGGCGACGCGAAGCGTTCGCTGCTCGCGGCGCGCAGCATCGACGATCTGGTCACGTGGTCGGGCGGACTGTACGCGCCGCCCGCGCGCTTCCGGAGCTGGTGACGATGGCATCCGCTGCTGTTCTTCCTGAACGGTTGGACGCGCCGCATGCTTCGGTCCTACACGATGCATGTGGCACCTCGCCGGTCGCGCCGTTTTCCGACGCCCAACTCGCGCGCGACGCGATCATCGCGCTGATCGACGAGGCGGAGCTCACGCCGAAGCCCGCGCTCGTCGACCGGCGCGGCAGCGGCGCGCATCGCGACCTCGATCTCGCGATCATGCGGCGCTCCGCGCACGCGCTCGAACCGACCTTCGCGGCACTCGCGCGCACGGCGCGCCGCCGCGGCGAACCCTCGGCGCTGCTGCGCGCCGAGCTCGCGCAGATCGGCCGCGCGGGCGAACAGGAGATGATGCAGGCGACGGGAGGGAGCAATGCGCATCGCGGCGCGATCTGGATCATCGGCTTGCTTGTTGCGGGCGTGGCGCTCGAAACGGCTTCGAGTTCCTCCATGCGTGCGCACAGACCTGGCGATCCCAACCGTGTCGATACCTCGCGCATCTGCACGGTGGCCGCGCAGATCGCCTGCTTCCCGGACCGCTTCGCCGCTTCGTCCGATAGCCACGGCGAACGCGCGCGTCGACGCTATCAGGTCGGCGGCGCGCGGCGCGAAGCGCAGGACGGCTTTCCGCACGCGCTCGAGGTCGGCCTGCCGGCATTGCACGCGGCCCGCGCACGCGGTCTCGACGAAAACGCCGCGCGCATCGATGCGCTGCTCGCGATCATGAGCACGCTCGACGATACCTGCCTGCTGCATCGCGCGGGACTCGCGGGCTTGCATGCGGGGCAGCGCGGCGCGCGGCGCGTGCTCGACGCGGGCGGCAGTTCGACAGCCGCGGGCCGCGTCGCGCTCGACGCGCTCGAACGCGAACTGTTGTCGCTGAACGCATCGCCGGGCGGCGCGGCCGATCTGCTCGCCGCCACCCTCTTTCTCGACATGCTGGCGCATCGCGACGCCAGCCGGAGCTGAGCCTCATGGAACATCTGACATTCGACTATCCGGCGCAACGCGCCGTCACGACCCGCGCGCACGTCGGCGTGGTCGGCTCGGGCGATCTGGAAGTGCTGCTGTCGCCTGCCGCCGCCGATCCAGGCGGTTCGGCGCTCGCCGCGCACGTGGTGGTGCGCACCAGCGTCGACGGCTATAGCCACATCTGGAAGAGCGTGCTCGACCGCTTCTTCACGCGCTACGACGGCGCCGCGCACATCGAGATCAACGACTTCGGCGCGACGCCGGGCGTGGTCGCGTTGCGGCTCGCCGAAGCGGTCGAAGCGGCCGAGGAAGGAGACGGCGTATGAGCACGAGCGCCAGCGTACCTAGCGCGCCGCTGCTGCGCGAAAGCTTCATCGAACTGCCCGCGCGCGAGCGCGCCCGCTCGGTGCTCGACGCGGGCAGCTTTCGCGAACTGCTCGGACCGTTCGATCGCATCGGGTCGCCTTGGCTGCCCTTGCAGGGCATCGTCTGCCAGGCCGACGACGGCTGCGTGATCGCGCGCGGCACGATCGACGGCGAACCGGCCGTAGTCGCCGCGATCGAATCGGCGTTCCAGGGCGGCAGCATCGGCGAAGTGTCGGGCAGCAAGATCGCCGCGGCGCTCGATATGGCGCTACGCGACTGCGAGCGTGGCAAGCTCGTGCGCCCGGTCGTGCTGTTCGAGACCGGCGGCGTGCGGTTGCAGGAAGCGAACCTTGGGCTTGCGGTCATCGCCGAGATTCAGGCGGCGATCGTCGCGCTGCGCCGGCGCGTGCCGGTGGTCGGCGTGATCGCGGGCATGGTCGGCTGCTTTGGCGGCATGTCGCTCGCGGCCGCGCTGTGCTCGTATCTGATCGTGACGAAGCAGGGACGGCTCGGCATGAACGGACCTGAAGTGATCGAGCAGGAAGCCGGTATCGAAGAACTCGACGCGAGCGACCGCCGCCGCGTATGGCAACTGATCGGCGGCGAGCAGCGCGTCGCGAGCGCGCTCGCCGACACACTCGTCGACGACGATGCCGAGGCCGTGCGCGCCGCCGTACGCGCCGCGTTCGCGCAAGGCGTGCCGGCCACGCATCGCAGCGAGCAGGTCGACACGTTCTTGCAGAGGCTCGCGCGGATCGATCCGGCGAGCGTCACGCCCGAGACGCTGCGTGATGTGTACAACCCGCAAGGGCGCGATGCGTCGAACGAGGAGCAGGCATGAACGACACGACACTCACACGCGGCGCGCGCTGGTTCAACGCACTGGTGGCCGGTGAACCGTCGAGCGCGGCGCCCGTCTGGAGCGGCGATGCGCCGCTCGGCGGCGACACCGCGCGCTTCATCACGGTCGTGCCCGATCCCGCGAACCGTTTTCCGCGCGCGACCACCAACGTGGTCGGGCTCGAACAAGGCTGGCAACTCGCGCGCGCGGTGCGTGAAGCGATCGAAGCGGATGCGGGTGTGGACGCCGGCACGCGCCGCCCGATCGTCGCGATCGTCGACGTGAAGAGCCAAGCGTACGGCTATCGCGAGGAAATGCTCGGCATCCACCTCGCCTGCGCGGCCGCCGTCGACGCCTATGCGAGCGCGCGCGACGCCGGCCATCCGGTGATCGCGCTGATCGTCGGTCCGGCGATGTCCGGCGCGTTCCTCGCGCACGGCTATCAGGCGAACCGCATCGTCGCGCTCGACGCGCCCGGCACGATGGTCCACGCGATGGGCAAGGAAGCGGCCGCGCGTGTCACGCGCCGCACGGTCGAAGAACTCGACGAACTCGGCGACACGATCGTGCCGATGTCGTATTCGATGACGTCGTTCGCGAAGTTGGGGCTGCTCGATCAGTTGATCGAAGGCATCGACGCGGACGCGCCCGACGCGGCACAGATCGAGCGCGTGCGCACGGTGCTGGTCGAGCAGATTCGCAGCGCGCGCGAGGGGGATCGTACGCTCGCGCGTCGGCTGGAATCGGCGGCGGCGCGGCAGACTCGCGCGGCGTCGATCGAGGTGCGGCGGCGTCTTGCCGAACAATGGGATGCCGTGTGATGCGCGTGTGCGCGGCTGCGCCCTTCTCCACCGTGCACGCCACGTCGTGCGACGCGCGGTGGCGGCCGCATGATGTGCTGCGCTTGCGGCGGCTGGACTCGCCCGATGACGAACCAGCGTGGGTTCGCGACGCGTTCGAACGCGCGCCGTATGCGGTCGTTCGACGCGCGCTCACCGCTGATGGTTTCGTCGCGATCGGCGTGCGCGGTGCGAAGCGAGCGCAACGCTACGGCACATGGGTGCATGCGGACGATATCGTCGGTGCCGTGCCGCCGGAATCGCTCGCGCAGACGCAAACCGATGCTGGACGTGCTGCATTGCCCTCGTTCGTTGCACTGCTTTCGTTGCAACGTGATTCGGGCGGTCCGCTTGGTGGATTCGCTTGGGGACCTATTGGCAGCACCGGCTTTGAACTGGCGACGCACGTGCCGACTGTCAACGAAACGAGCGACCTCGATCTGTTGATCCGCGTGCCGCAACCGCTGGCGCTGAATGTCGCGAGTGCTTTGCTGGAGCAACTGCAAACGCTCGCGGCGCATATCGGTATCCGCATCGATGCGCAACTCGAAACGCCCGCGGGTGGCGTGGCGCTCGCGGAATGGGCCGCAGGCAAGGCGCGCGTGCTTGCCCGCGATGCGAGCGGCCCCCGCTTGATCGCCGATCCGTGGGCGGCGGTTGCTCACCATGGCATTGCCTGATGCTCGCGCTTCTGTTCCCCGGCCAGGGTGCGCAGAGCGAAGGCTTTCTGCATCGACTGCCGCAGCATCGCGCGGTACAGGACACGCTCGCTGAAGCCTCCGACACACTTGGCATCGACGTGCTGACGCTCGACTCATCCGACGCTTTCGATTCGACGGTCGCGGTGCAACTGGGCTTGACCATCGCGGGCGTCGCGATCATGCGCGCGCTCGCCGATGAAGGATTGGCGGCGCAGATCAGCGCGGGACTGTCGATCGGCGCGTATGCGGCGGCGGTCAGTTGTGGCGCGGTGGCGTTCCGCGACGCGCTGAAGATGGTGCAGCGACGCGCCGAGCTGATGGAAACCGCTTATCCGGCGGGCTATGGTCTCGCGGCCGTCTCCGGCTTGAGCGAGCGGCAGGCGGAAACGCTCGTTGCACAGCAGGCCGCGGAGCAACGGCAACGCGTGTATGTCGGCAACGTCAATGCACCGCGCCAGATCGTGATGGCCGGCGCGGACGATGCGCTCGACGGGTTCATCGAACGCGCGCTCGCGGCCGGCGCGCGCAAGGCCACGCGGCTCGCGGTCAGCGTGCCCTCGCATTGCGAATTGCTCGCGCGTGCGAGCGACGAACTGCTGGCGTACTCGCGCACGTTGCATTTTGAAAGACCGCGCGGTGTTTATATCGGCAATCGCGGTGGACGCCCGTTATATACGGCCGATGCGATTCGCGAGGATCTTGCGACCAATATGCGTTACACCGTGCGCTGGTTCGATGCGCTCACCGTGATGCAGGAAATGGGCGCGCAGGTGCTGGTCGAGGCGCCGCCGGGGCAGGTGTTGACAGATATCGTGAGGGAGAATTTTTCTGAGGTCAGTGCGCTGGCTGCGAGTACATTGCCGTTTGACAGGTTGGTGGGGACGGTACGCAGGCGGTTGGAGCGTGGCTGACGGGGTGTGCTTTGCGGTGTGCGAATACGGCTGGGCCAGGGGCCTCTGGGAGCTTCGGCCGCGCATGACTTGGAGCGTCAGCGCCGGCGCGTAGCCGAACGGCAGAAAATGGCCGCCCGCTGCCCGAGGCAGTCCGCGCTGGTCTGCCCGATCAGGTCGTTCGATGGCGACCACCGTCATGACTGTTTTCAATCCAGTTACGACTTGAGCTCGAGTTCAGCTAACGGTTGCATCAAAGGCCGTGCGAAGCTGCTGATTCGCGGAAGCTACCTCGACGGCTCGGACACGCTGCCGGGCAGTTGCCGCACCAGCTCGATGAATGCCCGCAACCCGGCGGGAATATGTCGGCTTCCGGGAAAATAGAGAAACAGTCCGGGAATGAGCGGGCACCAATCACTCAGCACCGCAACGAGCCGCTTGCGTGCCATCGCGTCGCGCGCATACGGCTCGGGTACGTATGCAATACCGAGTCCCCCCAGTGCCGCTTCGATCATCAACGTATTGCTGTCCATCGTGAGCGCGCCGGGCGGATCTATCGTGAAGGCCTGACCGTGATGCGCAAACTCCCATCGATAGCGTTTGCCACTGGGCAGACGTTGCCGGACGCAGCGATGGGCCTGCAATTCGTCCGGCACGGCAGGCCGGCCATACTTGCGCAGATAACGCGGCGACGCCACTGCAACAAAGCGTGAATCCTCGCTGACCCGTACCGCGATCATGTCCTTGGGTACCGCTTCACCGAGCCTTACGCCTGCATCAAAGCCTTCCGCGACGATATCGACGAAACGTCCGTCCGAGACGAGATCCAGCTCCATCTGCGGATACATCGCCAGAAAGCGCGGCACGACAGTCTGGAGCAGTTGCCGGATCGCCCCGTCGCTTCCATTGATGCGCAGCGTGCCGCGAAGCGCCTCATCTTCCCGCGCGACCTCGTCGAGCACGTGATCGAGATCGCTCAGCACAGGGCGCAGACGTGCAAGCAGACGCTCCCCCGCTTCTGTCACGGATACGCTGCGCGTGGTCCGGTGCAGCAAGCGCACATCCAGATCGTTCTCGAGTCCGCGCATCGCATGGCTCAGCGCCGAACGCGACACGCCCAGTTCGCCTGCGGCCTGCACGAAGCTCCGCCGCGCGGCGACGACCATGAACGCCTGCAAATCGTTGAGAGTCGGTTTGCCCATTGGTGAATTTCCTTCAACACGTCATGCCGATCGGCCTGGCTTCTCCGACGAATTCCATTGTTCTAGCATGAACTCCTGATCCTTCCAACGGAGCATGAGCATGACGAAGAACTGGCTGATCACGGGCGCATCGAGCGGGCTGGGGCGTGGGCTGACGGAAAAGCTGCTGGCACGCGGCGACGGCGTTGTCGCGACGCTGCGCAGGCCCGGCGCATTGGACGATCTGCGCAAGCAACACGGCGACCGACTGGAGGTCGTCACTTGCGACCTGACGAACGTCGATGCAATCAGAGCCGCTGTAGCGCAGGCATTTGCTGCGCTCGCGCGCATCGACGTCGTCGTCAGCAACGCGGGCTACGGGCTGTTCGGCGCGGCCGAAGAGCTCGACGACACCCAGATTGCACGGCAGATCGAGACGAATCTGACCGGGTCGATCCAGTTGATACGCGCGGTCATTCCGCGTCTGCGGGAACAGGGCGGCGGACGGATCGTGCAGGTGTCGTCGGAAGGCGGCCGAATCGGCTATCCGGCTTTTAGCATTTATCACGCGACGAAATGGGGAATCGAGGGTTTCGTCGAAGCTGCCGCGCAAGAAGTCGGACCGTTCGGCATCGACTTCGTGATCATGGAGCCCGGTCCTACGCGCACCAACTTTGGCGCGGGTCTCGACCGCGCGGCGCCGATGCGCGTGTACGACGACACGCCCGTCGGTGAAATCCGGTGCGCACTCGACGCTGGCTATTTCGATTTTGCGGATGCGGCGAAAACTGTCGACGCAATGATCACCGCGATCGACAGTCCGTCCCCTCCGCTACGGCTTGCGCTGGGCAAGTCTGCGTACGAATCGATACGTGCGTCGCTGACAAAGCAACTCGCGAGTCTCGAGTCGCAGAAGGAGATCGCGTTGTCGGTGATGGAGCGTGGATAGCCAGATGGCGAGCCACTCGATGGCCCCGGAACGTAGCGCAAGCGACGTTTCCGAAGGATGACGTCCAAGGGATGAAGAGATTCGAACAGCCGAACACTTCGTCAACCAAGGGAGCAGATGTGGCCGGTCCGTGGTGGAGGGGGAAGTATAGCGGCAAGCGCGCAGCAGTCCCGCACCGTGTGGCTGGCGGGCGCAATCGCGTTGCGCATCTTGACGTCGCGAGCAGCCGGCCACGGCTGTATGGTCGCATCTTTCGCGCGTTTCTCAACGCCGGGCGCTGCCGGCGACGGAAACCGTCGGGGAAATGCTTTCGTGCCGGTCGTCCCGCCGTTCGCGCTCGCCGCGGAAAATGGCGTGGTGCGATTCTTTCGCGTGGGCAAGAAGTGCATCTTCTACCGAGATCAGAGCATCCAGCAGTTCACGTCCGTGGATCTCGACGACAAATGCGTCGTGTTCCGGATCAGCAATTCGCGACGGACAAAGGCCACGGTGCGCGCTTCAGATCGCGCGCGAGCGAGGAGCCCATACTGTCTGCATCACGTCCTTCCTGTCGTCGCCGATCACACGCTACGCCGACATGTCGCTCATCACCGCCGAGCAGGCCGATGCGAGCATCGATCTTCGTCACGGCAGCCGTGACCGCGGGCAACTGATATCGCCGCTGCGCTCCGGCAGTGTTCTTCACCGAGCGTGGCGCTCCACGAAATACACAAATGCCGACGATGGCGATCAGGAATCGGTCTTCGAGGATTCCTTCCTGTCCTGGTCCGACTTCGGCGCGCCCTTCTTGCTCGCCGGCTTGCCCTTTTTCTCCTTCGGCTTTGCTTCAGCTTCGACCGTCGTCAGCGTCACCTTGTCCGAGCCCTTGTCGAAGGCCACATCCACGGTATCGCCGGACTTGATCTTGTCGCCCAGCATTTCCTTTGCAAGCCTCGTCTCGAGTTCCTGACGAATCTGGCGCTTCAGCTCGCGCGCACCGAATTCCGGTCGATAGCCCACGTCGGCGAGATGATCGATTAGCGAGTCCTGCACCCTGAGCGTAATGCCCTGCGCCGCCGCGGTCCGCACTACGCGATCGATCTGGATCTGCACAATCGCGCGGATGTTCCCGCGCGAAAGTCCGTGAAAAACGATGATCTCGTCGATGCGGTTCAGGAACTCGGGACGGAAGTGCCCCTTTAACACGTCCATCAGCTTCTCGCGGATTTCCTTCTCCGAATCGCGATCCTTGTCGCTCTTCTCGAGGTTGTCCATGATGATCGACGACCCGAGATTGCTGGTCGAAATGATGATCGTGTTGCTGAAGTCGACTACCCGGCCCTTGCCATCGGTGAGTCTGCCGTCGTCGAACACTTGCAGCAGCACGTTGTTCACATCCGGATGCGCCTTCTCGATTTCATCGAGCAGGATCACGCAATACGGACGGCGGCGCACGCGCTCGGTGAGCTGACCACCTTCGTCATACCCCACATAGCCCGGAGGCGCGCCAATCAATCGAGCGACCGCATGTCGCTCCATGTATTCCGACATGTCGATGCGAATCACGGCTTGCTCGTCGCCAAACACGGTTTCCGCGAGCGCCTTCGCAAGCTCCGTTTTCCCGACACCGGTCGGACCGAGGAACAGGAACGTCGCAATCGGCCGATGGACCTGACCCATGCCGGCGCGCGAGAGACGTACGGCATCGCTCACGGCGAGCACGGCTTCGTCCTGCCCGACGACGCGCTCGCGCAGCTTGTTCTCCATGTCGAGCAGCTTCTGCCGCTCCTCTTGCGTCAGCTCGGTGACCGGTATGCCGGTGAGACGCGATACGACTTCAGCGACTGCGGCGACCGTCACTTCGAGCGTCTCCGATCCGGTCTTGCGCTGCCACGCTTCGGTTAGCTCGTCGAGGTTCGCCTGCTTCTCCTTGATGCGCTCCTCGAAGCCCTTGGCCTCGTCGAAGCGCTTGCGCGACGATGCATAGTCCTGCTCGCGTTTCAACTGCGCGATCTCCGCTTCGAGTTCCTGGATGTCAGGCGGCCGGGAAGTCGAGCCAATGCGCACGCGCGCCGCTGCCTGATCGATGAGATCAATCGCCTTGTCCGGCAGATAACGCGAGGTGATATAGCGATCGGAAAGCTCTGCCGCCGCGACGAACGCGTCGTCCGCGAAGGTCACCTGATGGTGCGCTTCGAGCTTGTCGCGCAGGCCGCGCAGAATCACGATGGTCTGCTCGACGGTCGGTTCCGGTACCAGAACGGGCTGGAAACGCCGCTCGAGCGCCGCGTCCTTCTCGATGTACTTCTGATACTCGTTGAGGGTCGTCGCGCCGATCAGGCTCAGCTCGCCGCGCGCGAGCGCGGGCTTGAGCACGTTGGCGATATCGAGACCGCCTTCGCCGCCGCCCTGTCCCGCACCGACGATGGTATGCAATTCGTCGATGAAGACGATCAGCTCGCTCTGCTTCGCGGTGATTTCGTCGATCAGCTGCTTCGCGCGCTCTTCGAATTCGCCGCGATACTTCGCCCCAGCGACCATCGAATTGAGGTTGATCTCGACGAGCCGCCTGCCGCGCAGATCCTCGGGCACGTCGTCGTTCACGATGCGCTGCGCCAATCCTTCCACGATCGCGGTCTTGCCCACGCCCGGTTCCCCGATCAGCACCGGATTGTTCTTCTTGCGCCGCGCGAGCACTTCAATCGTGCTCTCGATTTCCTGCGCGCGTCCCAGTACAGGGTCGAGCTTGCCCTGCCGCGCCATTGCGGTGAGATCGCGTCCGAACTTGTCCAGTGTCGGCGTGCCGCTGGGCGTGTCGACGCGTCCATCTTCCGCACCCTTGCCGACGACCTTCACCACTTTCTGCCGCAACGCCTCAGGCGTGACGCCGTATTTCCTGAGCAACGCGCCCGCGATGCTGTCCGGAACGGCGGCCAGGCCGATCAGCACGTGCTCGGGACCAACATAGGAATGCCCCAGTTCTTGCGACGCCTGGAACGAGTATTGAAACGCTTTCTTCAGCCGCGGCGAGACCGTCATCTTGTCGATGGGCGCGTCGGAGTCGGCGTGACCCTTTTGCGCGTGCTGGTCGATGTATCGTTTGATGTCCTCCGGCGAAAGCTTCAATTCCTTGAAGAGCGCCGCGACAACGTCGGTGTCGGCGAGGACGTACAGCACATGTTCCGTGTCGAGCTCGGTGCGCTGCAGTTCGTGAGCTTTTTCCGCCGCGCGCTGCAGCAGTTCCATTGTCTGCTCGCTGAACGCATCGGTGGCATCGACGGACTCGCGCGGCACAGAAGCGACGAGTCCAGCGTCGTCGTCATGCTCGTCTCCGGCCGCGCCGGGAAGCTCGCCCAATAGACGCGAAAGACCGCCGCCGAGCAGGGAATCGAACGGATTGAGCATGCTTTGATGGCGCATCAATTGACGGTAATCGTAATCACAGATCGACATCGATTTACGCTGGCCGTTTTGTACTACCGTCACTTGTGCAACTGCGGGCCGGGCATGACAAATTTCGCAAAGGGCAGGCATGGTCAACCTCTCCATTTACAGGACGGCTCAAGTTGAAGCCGAACGATTCACGCGATTGCGGAACGATGCACGCGTGACGCCAAGCGACCGCTGGCTCGACGAGAGCAACCCCGTCGTCATCAGGATGACTCTCCCCATGAGTCTTTCATCTAGCCGAGATTCGTGATCGAGGATCCCCAAGCGTGGTTTGTGCCGAGCGGCCTTTGCGACCGGGCCGGAGCCCGAAACGACGTGGAATCTGATCGGGCGACTCAGTGACGTGCCATGAACTCCATGTGATGTTCGTGGCGCAGCATCAGCTGCCTGTCGATTCCCAGGCAGCTGACGCACGGGGGCGCGGCCTCGCGGAAATGCCGCGAGGTCCGCGCGTCACCCGGTGTCATTTGATCTCGATCTGCTTCGTGGTTTGTGCTACCTCTCCGGCCTTCGGCACGCGTACCGTCAGCACGCCATTCTCGAAGCGCGCCTCGGCGCGATCGGGATCGATGCCGGCCGGCAGCGGAACCGCGCGCTGAAATTGCCCGAACGCACGTTCTATCCGGTAACAGCCTTTTTCTTCCCCTTTGGACTCGATCTGCTTGTTGCCGCTCAGCAGCAGCATGTTCTCGACTACTTCGAGTTTCACGTCGTCGCGGTTCAGGCCGGGCAGTTCGGCGACGATACGCAGCGCGTCGCCGTCGTCGACCACGTCGATGCGCGGCTGGAACCGGCTAGGGCTGAAGTCGCCGAACCACTGTTCCAGCGGACCGAGGCCACCGAACGGATCGCGGATCAGATCGGTGAACAGCTGGAAGGGATCGGCCAGCGGCCAGCGCGCCGAATCGGCCCATATCGACGGCAAGGCGGCGGCGCCTGAAGGCTGCGCACCGGCTGTTCGCTGGGTGCCCTGCTGCTGGGCCTGTTGCGGGACGCCGGACGAAGCCTGCCTCTGTTTCTCATCGGCGGAATGACGTAGAAACCTGAACGGGTTCCACTTGTCGAGATCGAGTGACATGACTGACTCCTTTCATGAATTGAGTTACACGATGCGCGCCCTCATCCGGCGGACGGATGGCCCCTCAGCCCATCGCGGAGCCAGCCCCGCGCACTGACGCCGAGCGCCAGCAGCAACGCGCCGGTGAAAATGGCATACGCACCGATCATCCAGACGAGCGCGAGCGCGCCGGCGCCGGGCCACGCTAGTACGAGCACGCCGAACACCAGGGAAAGAATGCCGCTCAGGTACAGCGGCCAGGTGCCGCGAATATGAACGCGCAGCCGGAACGCGGTGATAAGGTCGAACACGCCCGTCGCGATGGCATTGACGCCCATCACGAGGACGAGCACGAGGGCGGTGATCGTCGGCAGGAGGATCGCGATCAACCCGGCGGCGACGCTGCACAGTCCCAGCAGCAGCGGCGCCCACCAGCCAGGCGTATCACCGCGATGACGGACGGCCCCGCTGATCGCCCCAACGCCGCCGACGATTGCATACGCAGCGTACAACGCGACCAGAAAGGTGAGTGTAAGACCGGGCAGAGCCAACGCCAGCACGCCAAAGATGAAACTGGCCGCGCCGCGCAGCGCCAGCATCCACCACGCGTGTCCAAGCAGATTGTGCATTGTGGGCCTCGCGAGACAATGAACAGATGCCCGCTCAGCGCGCCTCGCGCCGCTGACGGAGCCATTGAAGCGATGTATTTCCACAGTACGCGCCGACAGCAGAGGCTTCTTTCTCATTCCTGCCGAGACGTGTCGGATTTCTGCGCTCCTGCCGTGTCATTCGCTGTCGCAGTCTGTGCACCATGGGCGGCAAGGCGGAACACGCGCGGGGTCATGCCCGTGTAGCGATGAAATACCTCGGTGAAGTGCTGCTGGGTCCGAAAACCCGTGCGGGCCGCGACATCAATCAGCGGCAATCTGCTCGAAGACAGCATCGTTTTGGCCAGCGTCACGCGCTCGGTGGTGAGATGAAAATGAGGCGGGGAGCCGGTTGTTTCTTTGAACGCGTGCGCAAAATGCGATGGGCTCATATGCACCCGGGCGGCGAGTTGTTCGACCTGAATGTTTTCGGCAATGTGTTCGCTGATGAACGCGTTGATCAGCATCAGTTTTAGCTGGCTGAGCGGCGCTTCACGAACGCGTGCGTGGACATCGCGGCTGTAATGGTACGAGACATGCAGGGCGATGGCATCGGCGAAACCATCGAGACAGCCGGCCTCCACGAAGGCCGTTTGAGCGAGCAATATCAACGTGCTCGCGGCCTCACGCAGAAACGGATCCCAGGCCTGAAACCACAGTGGCAATTCGCGGCTCGACGACGAGCCGAAAACCTGACGTGATCTGCTTTCGAGTATGCGCGAGTCGAGCGCGATGACGAGCCCTTGGGGATCGTCCTCGGCGGCAGTCAGTTTTGCACCGGCCGGAATCAGGCCGATGCACGGCGCGCGAACGTTGACCTGGCTTCGCGTGCCGGCGTTGTTCCGTCCACTTGCTTCCACAGCTGTCCTGTCTGCCGGGACGAGCAGGCAGATGTCCGCATGTGCTCCGCCGCGCCGCTCGGTGCAGCCTGTGCGGGGCGGGTAGTGACGTAATCCCTGATGGGGCGCTGCCAAAATGGCGTGTTCCATATTGCGCAATCGTCGGGGTACAGTGCATGGACCTGCTGCTTCAAGCTTAGTACCTCTTCGCGTACATGAAAGGTACCCTCGTATCAGAAGCGCGAAATAGTTCGGCCTCTGTTATCAATAACTGCATACGTCCGTTCTGCTTTGGGCAGTTATCCGTAAGGAACCCGCGCAAACGCAAAAGACCGTAGCATATGCGTTACGCGATCATCGAATGAACTGTGCGCGACGCATGTGCAATCCATGCACGCGCGCGGTGCTTTCGCGGCGCAGCGACGGCCGCCCGGGAGCCAAATCATGGAAAGAAAGAAAAGCTGGCTGCGCAGGGATCTCGATGCGTTGCGTCTGCAGTGGGACATGCTCACCTTTTATGAACGCTTCGAGCAGCTTGTCGCGCATGTGCTGAGCGTGGTGATTTCCATCATCATCCTCGTGTCGCTCTGGCAGTTGATTCGCGCGGTGATTTCATTGCTGGTTTCGGACGCGCTGAACCCGCTGGATCACGCGGTGTTTCAGACCATCTTCGGCATGGTCATGACGCTGCTGATCGCGATGGAGTTCAAACATTCGATTACGCGCGTGATGGCGCGGCGCGATCACATCGTGCAGGTCAAAACGGTGCTTCTCGTTGCCCTGCTCGCTATCGCCCGCAAATTCATCATTCTCGATCCGGCCAGTGCGCCTGCCCAGATCGCGGCGCTTGGGTTTGCGCTGGTTGCGCTGGGGAGCGTCTACTGGCTGATGCGACAGCGTGATGACCCGGCCGACGCGACGGCCGCCACGCAAGCGCAGAGCGATCGCACGGCGGACGCGCTGCGACAGGAAGGGGTACGGCCAGGCGAAGGCGGGCAGCGCGGCAATTGATTCGACTCGCCACGCTCGTCACGGAGTGGCAGCGTAAGCGACAATCTAGCGGACATCGTCGATGGCCACGCGAAGTCGTGCCGCTTGCGGTTGCACGCGGGATACGAGCGTTTCGAGCGCGAGCCCCTTCGTCTCGATGCCCATCGCCCACACCGCAAGCGCCACCACGCCGAACGACAGCGCACGGAGCGTGAACATGCCGCCCTGGCCGAATGCCAGCAACACGAGACCGACCGCATGCCGATCGGCGACTGAAACCCCGGCGACGCGGACGACCTGATTGCGGTGCTTGCTAACGGATGCGTCTTCTCTTTTGATCAGGCCGTCATGCGTGCGATGGTGGCGCATCTTCACTCGACCCACCAACGACAAGTACTTCAAAACGTCATCTGCCATCGTCTCCTGGCCGCTCGGGAGCCGTCGTTCGCGAAACTTACCGGAGAGGCGGAAGTGGGTCGAAAGTACTCATTCGCTGAAGTCGGTGGCGGCCGTGCGCCATTGCCTTGCCGAACGACCGGTCTCCAGCAGTGAGCGGGCATATCGGCGTCGATACACAAACGTCGGCTTAGGCCAATGACACGACGCCGGCATCCGGCGATCGAATGACCGCTCGGTGGAGCTGCCGTCTGAATGTCCTCGCGACGCGTCGGGCGAAGGTCGCCTTCTGGCCGATGACTGCCTCATGCAATGGGCACACATCGCTCGAACTTCGCAAGGCCGCGATCGGCGACACGCGGCCCGTTGTTGACGATGGACGAACACGCGTGGATGTCTCCAATTGAATGGCAACCCGCCGTACGTTGATTGCGGCGCAAATCCGGCTTCGCCGACCTGCCGCCCAGGATTCGCCCCGGAAGTGATTCATCGGGCAGCCTTTATATGCAGTAGAGCAAGCGGACTTGCTCTACATGCACAGCGGACGCCACTCCGTCGCAATCATGGTAACCACAAGAGAGGCCTGCATTATTGTCGTTGCGGATGATCAAGAAAGAAGCGCAGCATTTCGGCACTCGCGTCCGGACCAGTAGCGTCCGTATAACTGCCTCGTGCATTGCCGCCTGCCCAAGCGTGCCCTGCGCCATGAATGGTCCACAACTCGGCGTCGATACCGTCGCCAGAAACCAGCCGCGAGACGGTACAGGCGCGTCGGCCCGCGTCGACCCGACGCGGTTCGCTGCCGGCGTCCGGCCGTGCGTCGAACCTCTGCACGAGCCGCGTGGCATTCGCTACGTGAACGGTGGCATCCGCGTCACCATGAAAGACGATCATGGGCCGTCTCGGTGACAAGTCTGTATCGCCTTGCACACGCCGTGCATTTCGGGGGTGCTTGCCGCCTTTCATCGCCGCGAGCGCGGAGGGTAAATTGTGCGCGCACCGTGCCGGAAGACCGGAATGCACGCCGACCGCGGCATACAGCTCGGGATACTCGGCGATCATGATCGCCGCCATTGCGCCCCCCGCGGACATCCCCGCGACGTACACGCGCGCAGGATCGACGTTGTGGGCCGAGATGATTTCGCGCGTGATGCCTGCGATCAGCGACGGCTCGCCGCGCTCGCGATGCTGATCGTCAGGTTTGAACCAGTTCCAGCACTTCGACGGGTTCGCCTGCTGCGGTTGCACCGGATAAGCTACGAGACATCGATGCCGCTCGGCAAGCGCGTTCATCTGCGTGCCTGCTGCGAAATCGTCGGCGTCCTGCGTGCAGCCGTGCAGCATCACAATCAGTGGCAGCGGCTCGCCGGCGCCACCCGCCGGCACATACAGCCGATATTGACGGCGACCGGCGGCATTCGCATACGCAAGCGTGATGAAAAGTCCTCGTTCCTCCACGTCAATGCAGTCTTCTCGCGCCTTGTGCGCAGTCGCGTCCTTGGTCTTTGCAAACGGGAAGACAACGGGCTCTGGCGTCTTGTCCCGCGACGCAGTTTCGTTCACTGCACCGACGCTTTCCCCTCGCAGTGCGCGTTGTATCGCTTCTGTCGCTTCGGCAACGCCGCGGGTACGCAGCAAAGTCATCGCTTCGTGCATTGAGTTCAGAAAGCCTTCGTTGAGTTTCATCACATTTGTCCGATTACCGGTGTTGAGGGGGTGGGCCTCGCGCGGCTAGTGGATTCTGCCGGCAAGCGCCGTCTTGACTGCGGGCGAAGCGTGAAAGGCTCCCAGCACCACGACGCTTTCGATAGTCGCGAGCGCGAGTTCCGGGGAGACATCGGCGGCAATGCTGGCCAATCCCAGGACCTGAATGTTGAGACGCTCGCGCGCGGCTCGAATCGCCTCGAGATCCTGCCTGGAGAAATGCTGCAGCCCGAGCACGAGCGAACGACGCGCAACCGTTTCCTGGACGACCCGCGCATGTAGCGCGAGCTGGTTGCGAATCGCCGTTCGGATCAGGTCGGTCCGGTTCGCATAGAAGCCTTCTTCAACCAGCAGGTCGATCTGTCCGAGGTCGACGGGTCCGAGGTTGATCGTGATTTTTTCCGAGTCGCCGCCTTTCGAGCGGGGGGTGTCCAATACCGCGGGTTTCTTCATCGCACCATCCTTGCACCATCCATATGGATGGTTATAGGATGGTTTTAGATGCGCCGCAACATAAAAAATTGGGGTCGAGACGCCTTCTGGGCTCGCCGCATCGCTGGTCGTGGGGGCTAGATAGAGCGCTATCGCCGGTCGATGCGCACATGGATAGCTACGAGGTACTGGCCGGTTGGAGGACGCACATCGCGCTGTTCGACCGCATTGTTAAGTTAACGCTGAATAAGACGGCCGAGCAACGGGAGGTTGGCACTGATGTTCGCTCGAACACAACGGATGAGCGTCAAGGCGCAAAACCATCAGAATAAGGCGCGAAATGGAGAGGTTCCCCGACCGGTTTTGACAAATTCAACTGCTATCCTTCAAAACTTGAACCCGTTCACTATCGCGGCTTTATCCAGGTAGTTGCTGCCGCAGGTCTCGCCAAACGCAGTCCATCAGCGCTCAAAATCGGAGTAGTCAACATCCCGCGAACCTCTCAACCCCGATGTCACTCGGGCAGCGAAAGCCGGTACTGCGGAAACGGATTGCGCAGACCTCAACATGGACCAAGGATTACCAGCATACTGGCCCGGTAGAGCCTGAAATTCGTCGTATCGTTCGCACCGCCATGAGGGAGATATGCATAAACCCATCGACACTGAAACGATCCCGAGCAATGAATTGCAGCAGGTCAAGGCGACTTATGCCAAGCTTTGCGAGGACTACATTGCACATCGTAGCGATGGTGAATACCGGGACTATGTGCAATCGGTCATTGCCAACAACGCGAGTCTCGATCGCCACGTGCGCGCGTTCGAAATTTACGCACCGTATATCAAGCGTGGCATGAAAGTGCTCGACTGGGGATGCCGGCACGCGCCAGATTCGTGCATGCTTCGCACGCTCTACCATGACATCGATATATATGGCTGCGACATCTGCAAGGATGGGCAATTCGCGGAATTCCATGAGTACGCCGGGTTATCTTTCGCATCGCTCGATCATGAATTTCTGCTGCCCTACGAAGACAATCAATTCGATGTGGTGATCGGAAGCGGTGTACTCGAGCACGTGGCCCGCGAGCAAAAGAGCCTCGATGAGCTATGGCGCGTGCTGAAAAACGACGGTTTGCTGATAATCACATTTTTACCTAACCGCTTGTCGGTGACCGAAAACGCGTGCAGAGTCATGAAGAAGTACACGGGCCATAATCGGCTGTACAGTCTCAGCGACGCGAAACGCCTGTTTCTCAGGTCAGGGTTTGTGCTCGAAGAATGCGGCTATCACCAGGTCTTTCCCACCTTCGCAAAAGGCATAAAGGGCGGCGGAGCGCTCAACGCACTGGCCAATATCGGCATGAAGCTGAACCGGCCTTTCGAGCGGATACCGATCGTGAATGCAGTCTCGGCTAATCTGTTTTTCATCCTCCGCCGCGTGCATGAGATGTAGCAGGCGGCCGCCAAGGCGGCCTACCTGGCGGGATCATTGGGCAAGGCCGCGCCCTCCTGTTGCGACGTCACAAATCCTCTCAATGCAGGGGTGAGCCGGAAAACGAGCTTCTCGATCTCCACCACGAGGAAAAACAGGACGCCACCACCGACGAGCCACCCCCACGCCGACAAGGGCAGAGCCTCGGTGTGGAAAACGGCATGGAACGGGAACGTATAGGTGAACAGAAGCTGCAAGACCACGACGCCGGCTATTCCGTACCAGAGATTGCGATTGCCTGTATGGGCGCGCACGGACAGCGACGAATCGAGCAGATATCGGATGTTGAGCAGATAGAACACCTGGCCCAGCGTAATGGCGTTGACCGCGGCCGTGCGCGCCATCTGATCCGACGCCCCTTGCGACTTCATCCAGAAGAAGGTGGACAGCGTATAGATCACGAGTGCCGCGCCGACGAACAGGATGCGCCAGATGCCGAAGCGCGTGACGATCGGCCGGTCGATTGCGCGTGGCGAGCGGCGCATCACGTCTGCCTCGTGCGGCTCGAACGAAATGGTCAGGCCGAGCGCGACGGAAGTAACCATGTTGACCCACAGGATCTGCGGCGCCGTGATCGGCAGCGTGAAGGCGAACAGGATCGCCACCGCGATCACCGCGCCTTGCGCGACATTGGTCGGCAGCATGAACAGCATCGCTTTCTCGATGTTGTTGTAGACCGTGCGCCCTTCCTTCACCGCCGCGGAGATCGACGCGAAATTGTCGTCGGCGAGGATCATGCCCGCCGCCTCCTTCGTCACCTCGGTGCCCTTGATCCCCATCGCGACACCGATGTCGGCTTTCTTGAGCGCCGGCGCATCGTTGACGCCGTCGCCCGTCATCGCGACGATCTGCCGATTCGCCTGGATCGCCTTGACGAGCCGCAGCTTGTGCTCGGGACTCGCGCGCGCGAACACGTCGACGCCGCGCACGCATTCCTGCAGCGCCGCATCGTTCATCGCCTCGATCTCGGTGCCGGACACGGCGGTCTTGCCGTCGCCGATGCCCAGCATTCTTGCGATTGCCGCCGCCGTGATCTTGTGGTCGCCCGTGATCATCGTCACGCGAATGCCGCCGCCGTGGCATTCGCGCACGGCGTCGATCGCCTCTTTGCGCGGCGGGTCCATCAGGCCCACGAGGCCGAGCAGTACGAGGGTACGCGGCAGGTCCTGCGGCCCGAGGCCGCCCGTACGCAGGCCCGGGTCCGACAGCCACGCGAGCCCGAGCACGCGCTCGCCTTGCGCGGCGAGCCGGTCGCCCTCCCTCGCGAAGTGCTCGCGATCGAGCGGCGCCGGGCCTTGCGCCGTCTGCTGCCGGTCGCAGTGGTCGAGGATCACCTCTGGCGCGCCTTTGACCAGCAGCATCTCGCCGTCCGTCGAACGGTTCAGCGTCGCCATGAACTTGTGCTCGGACTCGAAGGGGATCGCGTCGATCCTCGGCGCGGCGGCCGTCTCGGCGGCACGGTCCATGCCCAGCTTGGAAGCGAACGGATACAGCGCGCCCTCGGTCGGGTCACCCTCCACTTTCCATTTTCCGTCTTCCTCGAAGAGCTCGGCGTCGTTGCACAACAGCGACACGCGGCCCATCAGCTTCAGCACGTCCGGCGCGGCGCCGAGCGGCTTGCCATCCGCGCTGACCTCTCCTTCGCTGGCGTAGCCGTCGCCTGTCACGGCATAGGCCGCTTCGGCCGTTACGACGGAGGTCACCATCATCTCCATCAGGGTCAGCGTGCCCGTTTTATCCGAGCAGATGCGCGAGACGGCGCCCAGTGTTTCGACCGCCGGCAGGCGGCGAATAATGGCGTTGCGCTGGGCCATGCGCTGCACGCCGATGGCGAGCGTGATGGTGATGAGCGCCGGCAGGCCTTCCGGGATGACCGATACCGCAATCCCCACGATCGCCTGGAACAGCTCGACGAAAGTCATGTGTCCGAGCCAGTGCCCCCAGGAGAAGAGCAGCACGCTGACAACGGCAATCACTGCCGTGATGACGTAGCCGAACTTCTTGATCTGGCGCAGCAGCGGCGTCTCGAGCGCGCTGACCTCGGCGAGCATCTGGTTGATCCGGCCGAGTTCCGTCTGGCTCCCAGTTGACACCACGACGCCGGTTGCCCGGCCCGACAAGACCATCGTGCCGCAGAACGCCATGTTCTCGCGGTCGCCGACCGTGGCTTTGGCGGGTACCGGCGCGGTGCCCTTCTCGGCCGGGAGGGATTCCCCCGTAAGAGCCGCTTCTTCCGTGCGCAGGTTCCTGGCGTCGACGAGACGCATGTCCGCCGGGATTTTGTCGCCCGATTCCAGTAGCACGATGTCGCCAGGCACGAGTTCCTCGGCGGGGATCAAGCGAACCGCTCCGCCACGCATCACGCGCGCTTCCGCGGACAGCATGTTGCGAATCGAGTCGAGCGCCTTCTCGGCGCGTCCTTCCTGCAGGAAGCCGAGCAGCGAGTTGAGGATGACGACGGCCAGAATGACCGAGCCATCGAGCCACAGGCCCAGCATGAACTTGACGAAACCGGCCGCGAGCAGCACGTAGATCAGAACGTTGTGGAGCTGCATCAGGAAGCGTACGACCGGCCCCCTCTTCTTGCCCTGCGGGAGGCGGTTCGGCCCATAGGTGGCCAGCCGCCCGGTCGCTTCCGTTGCATCGAGGCCCTGCGCGGGATCGACGTTGAACTGCCGTTCGATGTCACCGGCCGGCATCGCATGCCACGGCGTCGCACTCTCAACTGAGCTCATCCTCGTGTCTCCCGGTTCCAGTGATTTCGGGTCAGGGGGCCGCTCTCAATGGTCTGGATCGTCCCCGGGTTGATCGGGTCTCGTCTCGCCCACCGCTTCAGCGTCGAGTTCCTCCCTCGCGGCGGTGAGATCCTTCGTCTGCTCTTGCGTGGCTTTCGGATATTCGAGGTCGAGCTTCTCGACGGCCTCGACGATCGCGGCCGCGACGATGAGGCGCGTGAAAGGTTTGTTGTCGGCGGGCACGACGAACCACGGAGCCGCTTCGGAGGCCGTCGCGCGGATCGCCTGTTCATAGGCGCGCATATAGTCGTTCCAGTAGCGACGCTCGCGAACGTCGGCTGCGGAAAACTTCCAGTGCTTGTCGGGATTGTCGAGGCGATCCATGAATCGCCTCTTCTGCTCCCCGTACGACAGGTTCAGATAGAACTTGAGAATGACCACGCCCTGGCGCGTCAGATAGTCCTCGAAGCGCGCGATGTCGGCGAGCCGCTCGTCCCATATGTTGTTGCCGACCCGTGCCGGTGGGATCTTCTGCGCATGGAGCAGATGCTGATGCACGCGCACCACCAGCACCTCTTCATAGTACGAGCGGTTGAAAATGCCGATGTGCCCGCGCTCGGGCACTTTCCTGGAATAGCGCCAAAGGAAGTCGTGGGAGAGTTCCTCATCCGACGGCTGCTTGAACGAGATGACATCGCACCCCTGCGGATTGACGCGCGACATCACGTGCTTGATCGTCCCATCCTTTCCCGCGGCGTCCATGGCCTGGAACACCAGCAGCACGGACCAGGAATCCTGCGCGTAGAGGATCTCCTGCTCCATCGCGAGCCATTTCGACCCGCGCTGGAGCAGTTGCTGCGCCTCTTCCTTATGCATTCTGAGTCCCAGCGTCTCGCCGGGATCGAAATCCTTCAGAAAGAAATCTTTGCCGCTCGTGACGCGGAACGGCTCGGTGTATGCCCGCAGCGCGTCGAGTATTTCCATGCGAACCATCGCTCTTTCTCCACGGCATCTGCATTCAGTTGCACGATTCGCGGATTGCATCGCAACCGCAGTCGTACTGTTCACAACTCTTTCTGATAATAGGTCACGCAAACGGAAACGTGCTCATCGGCACCGACGCTACGCACCCGCATAGCGACGGGAAAACACACGTCTGAACGCTGCCACGTTCCGGACCGCCATGCCGGTCGATCACCGCCTGTCGGCCCCGTCGACCCAGTCGCGACAAGGCCGTCAGACGATAGGCATTACCTGTGCTTATCCTTCACCAGACAGCGCCAACAAAAAAATGGACGAGCACAATGTCGAGCCACGAACACGAACACGGGGAACAGCGGAGTAGTGGGCGTTACCCGCTATTGTCTTTATCTATGCGCTGCGTCGCATGCCACGGCTTTTGCTGTTTGCGATTCCTCTCAACGTGACGATGATCCCGTCGACGCCGACGCAAGGCGGTCACTATCTCGCCGATGTGTTTGCGGGTCTGCTGCCCAGTGCGCTGACGATTGCAGCGCTCAGGCGCTGCATGCACCTGCTGGCGACGCGCAAAGCCGCGAATGCGCCGAGCTCGCGATCCATGCCGGTGCGAACGGCATGAGCTGGACGCTCGGAAGCGGCCGCGCGGACTAACGTGAACGCGGCGCGGCGTGCGCCGCGCCGCCGTGGTTCGAAGCGACTGGAAGACCGCGCGCTAGCCCGGCGCCCGCCCCAACACCTGCGAATCCGACGCCGTCGTCGACGTCTCGTCACGCCCGTGCCCATGCCCCGTCGTCGTGATCGCATTGGTGCCGCCGGGCCGACGCACCGACTTCGCGTGCCGCTCGATCAATCGCTGCAGCAAACAGAACGCGCACAGCAGCGCGCCGATCACGATCCGCGTCCACCACGAACTGAGCGTGCCGTCGAACGTAATCAGCGTCTGGATCGTGCCCAGAATGCCGACGCCGAACAGCGAGCCGACCACATAACCGACGCCGCCCGTCAGCAGCGTGCCGCCGATCACCGTGGCCGCAATCGCATCGAGTTCCATGCCCTGCCCTTGCAGCCCATAGCCCGACAGCACGTAGAACGTGAACACCGCGCCGCCGAGCGCCGAACAGAAGCCGCTCAGCGCATACACGCCGACCCGCGTGCGCGCGACCGGCAGGCCCATCAGCAGCGCCGAGCGCGGATTGCCGCCGACCGCATATACGTTGCGTCCGAAGCGCGTGAAATGGGCGACATAGATCGCGGCCGCGAGCGTCACGGCCGCGATCAGCACGTTCGCCGATACCGAACCGACGCCGACACTGAGACGAAACGCGGAGATCGCCTTGAACGTCGGATCGGTGATCGTGATCGACTGCGTCGTGATCAGAAAGCACAGGCCACGCGCGAAGAACATCCCCGCCAGCGTCACGATGAACGCCTGCAGGCGGAAGTAGTGAATCAGCGCGCCCTGCACCGCGCCGAATACCGTGCCCATCAACAGCACGATCGGAATGATGAGCCACACCGACACATGCATGTGCTCGGACAGCACGGCTTCGACGATCGTCGTCAGCGCGACGATCGAGCCCACCGACAGATCGATGCCCCCCGACACGATCACGAACGTCATGCCGATCGCGACGATCAGCAGGAACGCGTTGTCGACGAGCAGATCGAGCAACACCTGCCACGCGAAGAAACCGGTGTACATCACCGAACCAAAGCCGAACAGCGCGCAGAACAGCAGGACCGTCACCGCGATCGGCAGCGTGCGCGGATCGACCAGGCGGGCGAGTGCTTCGAGAACGCGCGTCATCGTGCCACCCCGCGCGATTTGACGAGCGAGGCGCCGAACGACACCGCGAGCGCGCGTGCCACCGGCGACTGGATCACGCTGACCGCGAGCACGACGGCCGCCTTCACGACGAGCGTCGCTTCCGGCGGCACGCCGATCGAATACGTGGTGTACGTGAGCGTCTGGATGATCAGCGCGCCGAGAACCGTGCCCGCGAAACTGAAGCGGCCGCCGAGCAGCGACGTGCCGCCGAGCGTCACGGCGAGAATCGCGTCGAGTTCGAGCAGCAGGCCCGCGTTGTTGCCGTCCGCGCTACGCACGTTCGAGCTGATCAGGATGCCGGCCAGCGCCGCGGTCAAGCCCGAGAAACCGTACACCGCGAATACGATCGCCTTCGAGCGCAAGCCGACGAGCCGCGTCGCAACCGGGTTCACGCCGATCGCGCGAATGAACAGACCGAGCGCCGTGCCCTCCACCAGGGCGGCGGTCGCCAGCACGGCTACGGTCGCGATCCATACCGAGCACGGCACGCCGAGCCAGTAGCCGCCACCGACGAACAGATAGCCGGGCGCGCCGATCGGGATGATCTGCCCGGCGGTCAGCAGTTGCGCGATGCCACGGCCCGCGACCATCAGAATCAGCGTCGCGATGATCGGCTGCATGCCGACGAACGCGACGAGCAGCCCGTTCCACATGCCGCTCAAGATGCCGACGACGAGCGCGGCCAGCAGCGCCTGCGCGATCAGCGCACCGCTCGGCACGGCCTGGGTCGCGAGTATCGTCGCGGCCGCGGCGCCCGCGATCGCGACCACCGCGCCGACCGAAATATCGATGCCGCGTGTCGCAATCACGAGCGTCATGCCGATCGCGACCAGCACGAGCGGTGCCGCGCGATTCAGGATGTCGATCGGCGCGCCGAACAGGTGGCCGTCGAGCGTGCGCAGCGCGAGAAAATGCGGATTGGCCAGCAGGTTCAGTCCGCCCAGCAACACGAGCGTCACGCATGGCCACAGCAGCGGACGCTCCACCCCGTCGCGCGCGAACCAGTTCGATAGCTTCATTCGCCGCTCCCTGCGATGAGTCGGTAGATGTTGTCCTCGTTCGATGCCTTACCGGCCACCTCGGCGATCTTGCGGCGATCGCGCAGCACCGCGACGCGATGGCTCACGCGCAGCACCTCGCTGATCTCCGACGAGATGAACAGGATGGACAGGCCGTTCGCGCACAGCGCGAGCAGCCGGTCCATGATGTCGAACTTCGCGGCGACGTCGATGCCGCGGGTCGGTTCGTCGAGGATCAGCAGTTTGGGATCGGTTGCCAGCCAGCGCGCGAGCAGCGCCTTCTGCTGGTTGCCGCCGGACAGCAGCGCGATCGGCTGCTCGGCGTCGGACGCCTTGATGCCGAGCCGCTCGATCCACATATCGGCGAGCTCGCGCGCGCGTTGCCGGCTGATCTTGCGCCACCAGCCGCGCCGCGCCTGCAACGCGAGCATGATGTTTTCGCGGATCGACAGTTCGGCGACGATGCCTTCCTTCTTGCGGTCTTCCGCGCAATAGCCGATGCCGTGGCGCACCGCGTCGTGCGGCGTGCGCAGCCGCACGGCGCGCCCTTCGACGAGGATCGTGCCGCTGTCCGCGCGATCCGCGCCGAACAGAAGCCGCGCGGTTTCGGTGCGGCCCGAGCCGAGCAGACCCGCGAGGCCGAGAATCTTGCCGGCCTGCATCTCGAGATCGATCGGCTGCAAGGTGCCGCGACGGCCGACGCCGCGCAGCTCGATGAACGGCTGCGTGGCCGTTGCTTCCGTGTGGTCTTGCGCGACCTCCTGATCGTCGGCGGCCTGTCCTTCGTGCGCCGCTTCGCGCAGACGCGCGCTCATGCGCTCGTGGCCGACCATCTTCGCGACCAGCTGATCCGCGGACAGATCGCGCGCGAGATATTCGCCTTCGCGCTCGCCGTTGCGCATCACCGTGATGCGATCGGAGATCGCATAAGTCTGCTCGATGAAATGCGTGACGAACAGGATCGCAATGCCCGATCGCTTAAGATGTCGAAGTATTTTGAATAGCTGCGCGACTTCGCTGTCGTCGAGGCTCGAAGTCGGTTCGTCGAGAATCAGCACGCGCGCATCGACGGACAACGCTCGCGCGATCGCGACCATCTGCTGCACGGCGATCGGATAGGCGTCGAGCGAGCGCGTGACGTCGAGCGACACGTCGAGGCGCGCGAGCGCTTCCTGCGCGCGCCGCTTGATGTCGGGCCAGTCGATCGCGCCGAAGCGGCGCGGCTGCCGGCCCGCGAAGATGTTCTCCGCCACCGACAGATTCGGGCACAGGTTCACTTCCTGGTACAGCGTGCGCACGCCGGCCGCCTCGGCTTCCTGCGGCGACGCGAACGCGACCACCTCGCCGCCGAGGCGGATCGTGCCGGCATCGGGTGCGAGCACGCCGGTGAGCACGTTGATCAACGTGGATTTGCCGGCGCCGTTCTGGCCCATCAGCGTATGGACCTCGCCGGGAAACAGGCGGAAGTCGACGTGTTGCAACGCCTTGACGCCCGGAAATGTCTTGCTGACGCCGGAGGTCGCCAGAATCGGTTCGCGCGCGCTCATGTCATTCTGTTGGCCTGGCGCGCCCGGCGGCCTGCCGCGCCGCGGCTGGTCCGGCTGATTCGGTTCGGTAGCGGAATGGGTCATGGACCTCGCTCGATCGGCTATGCATGGTTCGGCAGGCCCCAGCGGCATGCTCCCGCGGGCGCATGCTCCTGAAAAGAGACCGCCCGCTGCAGAAGAAAGCAGCCCGGGCGGTCAGGCACCACTGGAGAAACCTGTTCGATGCGTCCGTACTGCACATCTCCTTCGCGCCGTGAGCCCGTTGGCCCCGGCGCCTGAACACCGCACACGCCGCGGCGCTCGCGCGAGCGCTGCCGCGGCGACGTTGCGCGCCGCGTCAGTACTTACGCGACGGCAGAGTTTGCGCGGCCACGCTCATCGGGAAGACAGTCTCCTGAGTCAGGATGCGCTTCGGCAGCGGCTTGCCGGCCACCACGTCTTTCACCGCCGACATCAGCTGCGGTCCGAGCAGCGGGCTGCACTCGACGTCGACGTTCATCTTGCCGGCGGCCATCGCCTGGAAGCCGCCCTTGGTTGCGTCGAACGAAACTACGACGACGTCCTTGCCCGGATGCATGCCGGCTTCTTCCATCGCCTGGATCGCGCCGAGCGCCATGTCGTCGTTATGAGCATAGACGACGTTGATCTTGTTGCCGTAGGTCTTGATGAACGCTTCCATCACCTGCTTGCCGCCGGCGAGCGTGAAGTCGCCGCTTTGCGACGCGATGATCTTGAACTTCGGATCGCTTTTGATCACTTCGATCAGACCCGCGTGGCGGTCGTTGGCCGGCGCGGAGCCGACCGTGCCTTGCAGCTCGGCGATGTTGACCGGACCTTTATCGTCCTTGTAGTGATCCGCGAGCCAGTGGCCGCCGCGCCGTCCTTCTTCGAGGAAGTCCGAGCCGATCATCGTCACGTACAGCGACGTGTCCTTCACGTCGATGTTGCGGTCGGTCAGGATCACCGGAATCTTCGCGGCCTTGGCTTCGAGCAGCACCGGTTCCCAGCCCGATTCGACGACCGGCGAGAACGCGATCACGTCGACCTTCTGCGCGATATACGAGCGGATCGCCTTGATCTGGTTTTCCTGCTTCTGCTGCGCGTCGGAGAATTTGAGGTTGATGCCGGCCTCCGTCGCCGCCGACTTCACCGATTCGGTATTCGCGGTGCGCCATGCGCTTTCCGCACCGACCTGCGCAAAACCGAGCGTAATTTTCTTGTCCTCGGCATGCGCGCCGGGCGTGGCCAGCGTCAGCGCTCCGAGACTCGCGCAAAGCGCGAGCGCGCCCAGAGCGCGACACGCGGCACGTCGTGTATTCGCCATGACAGTCTCCAATAGTTGTTGTGTAGACGACCCAGCGGTCTGCCCGGCCCTCGCGGCCCTCACGACGCATGGATCGTGAGGTAGCGTACTGTGCGACGCGTTAACCGTCCAATCATATGATTCGCGCCCTCGATATCAGTTTTGGTATGGCGCGCCGGTCAGAGCATTGCCGCTCGCTGCCTCAGGTCGGCGTCATTCTCGGAGTGACCCGGCGAAACGTCAGATTGATGCGCTCGCCGCTCACGCGCGGCTCCTTCGGCACCCGATGACGCCACTGCGCCTGCGTGTCGCCTTTCATCACGAGCAGGCTGCCGCCCTTCAGCGAGAACGATTGCACGACGCCGCTGCGGTTGTGCTGCAGATCGAACCTGCGCGCGACGCCGAGGCTCACCGACGCGATTACCGGTTGCTTGCCGAGTTCGGGCTCGCGGTCTGCGTGCCAGCCCATGCTGTCGGCGCCACTGCGGTAGCGATTCAGCAGCACGCTGTTAAAACGCGCGCCGCTGGTCGCCTCGACGGCCGCCTTCAGTTCGGCGACGGCGGGCGTCCATGCTTGCGGCACGTTGCGGATGCCCGAGTACACGTACACCGCGTCCGGCTCGCCCTGCCAGGCGGTCAGACGCGGCAGTGCAACACGGCCGGCGGGCGTGCCCATCATGTCCTGGCGCCATTGCACTTCGTCGATCAGTCGGGCCAGCAGGCGTTCGGCGTCGGCCGCTGCGAGCCAGTCTGGATACCAGTCGACGTCGGGCGTCGGCAGGTCGTTGAATAAATCGGTGCTCATCGGAATGTCTGGGTGCAAGCGGACAAGTCAAAACCCTGACTATTATGGCGACACCGGCTCACCCGCTGATTCACGCGCGTTGCTCTTTCATTCGACGCGGCTCTCCGCGTTCCCTCTGTTCTTTCGCACGGACCACTCCATGACACTTTCCGATCAGGCGCTCGCGCAGCTCTTTCGCGACGCGCGTACGCAAAATGGCTGGCAGAACAAGCCGATCGACGACGCCGTGCTGCGCGAGCTGATGGAGCTCGTACTGCTCGGCCCGACCTCGGCCAATTCCAGTCCGGGCCGCTTCGTGTTCGTCAGGACGCCGGAGGGCAAGGAGAAACTGCGCCCGGCGTTGTCGGCTGGCAATCTCGAGAAAACGATGGCCGCGCCCGTCACGGTGATCGTCGCCATGGACATGGCCTTCTATGAGTATCTGCCGAAACTGTTTCCCCATGCGGATGCGCGCAGCTGGTTCGTCGGCAACGAGCGGTTGATCGCGGACACGGCGTTTCGCAATTCGACGCTGCAAGGCGGGTATCTGATTCTCGCGGCGCGTGCGCTCGGTCTCGACACTGGGCCGATGTCGGGCTTCGATCAGGCCAAGGTCGACGAAGCGTTTTTTGCGGGCACGACGCTGAAGTCGAACTTCCTGATCAATCTTGGCCACGGCGATCCGTCAAAGCTGTTTGCGCGCAGCCCGCGTTTTTCGTTCGACGAAGCCGCGCGCATAGTGTGACGGGGCGTTGATGATGGATGGCGCTGCGGGTGCGCGCCACGCGCTGGATCGGATCGCGTCAGGTCAGCACCGCGATATAAAAGACCACCGTGCCGATCAGCGCACCGATGAAGCAGAAGCCCTCTTCGGCTTCGTCGCCATTCGAGCGCAGCCACGCGCCGACCGCACCGAACAGGCCCGCGATGCCGAGCGCGACGCACACCATCACGACGTCGAACAGCGCGCTTTTGCCGAGTTCGGAGAAATCGATGTTGCGTACGCCGACGTAAAGCGCAATCGCCATCAGCGAGATGCCGACGAGCGGCAGCATCACGTGGCTGCCCTCGCGCCCGACATGATGCTCATGATGAACATGATGCACGTCGTGCGCGTGATGCCACAGGTGGCCCGATTTGAGCAGCTTCATGGTGTGCCTCCCCCCGCCCGATCTTTCCCGGCGACAGAACCAGTCATGGCCGAAGCGCCCTACACTGCCCCGGCAACAAGCTGGCTTGTTTCAAGCATACTCCACGCATGAATACGATTCAAAGCCCATTTAATTCGCTTGCATAGGCATTGAATGCGCGGCGCGCGGCCCTGTAAGTATGTGCTGAGCACGGAATGCGCCTGCCCCGGCGAACACCTTTCGTGGCGCGTCCCGGCGGCTTCGGGGCCGGCGTGTCGTGCGGTGCGGGAGCACGAATTTTGCGGCTACGGCAAGGGACTGAACATGTCGGTAGAATGATTCGCCGCGTTCGTTAACCGATCGCCGCCGCGCTGTCGCTGATGCCGGCCCTTTGGCCTCCTTCCCGCCCTGATCCTCTTTATGCGACGTTCATCGTTTCTTGTCCGCATCATCCTGATTGGCATCCTGCTGCATATCTATGTCGGCTTGCGCCTGATTCCCGACATGCCGATCGACGCGGCCGGCCGCGGGCTGTGCGTGCTGTGGCTCGTGCTGTCGATCTACCTGATCCCGGTCGGCATGATGGCGCGCGGCTTCAAGCGCCAGCCGCTCGGCGACCGTCTCGCGTGGGTGGGCCTGCTCGCGATGGGCTTCTTCTCGTCGCTGCTGGTACTGACGTTCGCGCGCGACCTCGTGCTGGCGTCGCTGCTGACGATCGACGCGATCTGGCCGAACACGCTCACGATCGCGCATTGGCGCACCGGCTCGGCGGCGGCGGTGCCGCTGCTCGCGCTGCTGTCGACGCTGATCGGCCTGTTCAACGCGCGCCGTCGCGCGCGCGTCGTCACGATCGACGTGCCGATCGACGATCTGCCTGCCGCGCTCGACGGCTTCACGATCGTGCAGATCAGTGACATCCACGTCGGCCCGACGATCAAGGGCCGTTATGTCGATGCGATCGTCGACGCGGTGAACCGGCTCAAGCCGGATCTGATCGCGGTGACGGGCGACGTCGTCGACGGCAGCGTGCCGCAGCTGAGCCGGCATACGCAGCCGCTGTCGCGGCTCGCCGCGCGGCACGGTGCGTTTCTCGTGACCGGCAATCACGAGTACTACTCCGGAGCGAACTCGTGGATCGCCGAATTCCGCCGGCTCGGCTTGCGGGTGCTGCTGAACGAACACGTGATCGTCGACCATGACGGCGCGCGCGCCGTGATCGCCGGCGTCACCGATTACTCGGCGGGTCATCACGACCCCGCGCATCGCAGCGACCCGGTCGCGGCGCTCGCCGGCGCGCCGGGCGACGTGCTGATCAGGGTGCTGCTCGCGCATCAGCCGCGTTCGGCCGAAGCGGCCGCGGCGGCCGGCTTTACGCTGCAGTTGTCGGGTCATACGCACGGCGGTCAGTTCTTTCCGTGGAATTTCTTTGTGCGCCTGCAACAGCCGTTCACGGCAGGCCTCGCGCGCCTGAACGGACTCTGGGTTTATACGAGTCGCGGTACGGGCTATTGGGGTCCGCCGAAACGACTCGGTGCGCCTTCGGAAATCACGCGCTTGAGACTCGTGCCGGGCGAACCGGATTGAACTCAACATTCGCAGTCCGGAGCAATTAATTACGGCCTGTCTACGATACGGCTGTAGCAAACCCACATGCGCACTCTCCGCCGATCGCGGCTTGACTGAACTTTGCGCCGCCCTCTAAAATTCGCGCAATTCTTCTAACCGGAATCACGATCTTGGACAGTAGCAGTTGTACCAGCCGAGTATCGATTTGCCCGCTCGCCTGAGCGGCAGGAGTTCCGCGTCAGGTGTCCCTGTCGCCGTCCTGCCCTCGGGCTCGATGGCGCACGTCGCTCTCATTTCATTGTCATTCGCGTACTATCGGTGAAGCGCAGCGTGGCTCGATGCCATGCCGATGCCGCACGCTTGCGGCCGCTGCACGCGTGTGCGCGCGTATTTCGTTCCACCCTCATGCGCTTACCGTGCACGAGGTAGACGACCTGACGTTCCCACGCGTAGGCTTCACCCTGCGGCAGCACGCACGCCAACCTTTCTGAACGATGACACTCGAATTCTTCCTGCGGCTTCTGACCGCTTTTGCTTGCGGCGTCGCGATTGGCCTCGAACGACAGATGCGCCAGCGCACTGCCGGCCTGCGCACGATCACGCTCGTGGCGAGCGGCGCGTGCCTGTTCGTCACGCTCGGCGTGCTGACCGGCAACGGCGTCAGCGGCGTCACGCAGATTGCCGCCTATGTGGTGTCCGGCGTCGGCTTTCTTGGCGGCGGCGTCATCATGCGCGACAAAGGCTCGATCCAGGGGATCAACACCGCGGCGACGCTGTGGTGCTCGGCGGCCGTCGGCGTGTTGAGCGGCGCGGGACATTACGGACCGGCGCTCGCGGGCACCGCGGTCGTGCTGCTGGCCAACACCGCGCTGCGTGAAGTGAGCCGGATGATCAACTCGACGCCGGTTTCAAACGCCGACCTCGTGCGCGAGTACGTGCTGACGATCGTCTGCCGCGAAGCCGACGAGATCAACATTCGCGCCGCGATTTCCAACTCGATGTACTCGGCGCCGCTGTCGTTCCAGAGCCTCACGAGCGAGGATGTCGAGGACGAACCGGCGCGCATTCGCGTGACGGCGACGCTGACGATGCATCCGAAGGATCAATCGAAGCTCGAACAGATGGCGAGCCGCCTGAGCATGGAAAAGAGCGTGTCCAGCGTCAGTTGGACCGCGCGGGAAGCAGAGCCGACGCCCGAGTGAAGCGAGGCGCGTAAGTCTCCTTTGTTCGCGCGCATCGTCTACACTTAGCTGGCAGCAGATTCAGATAATGTTAATTCCGCGTCGTGAACGTGGACTGTCCCATAACCTTCGACTAAGCTCTGTCACCGTGATTTGTTCACACTCAACCAGGGAGTCTCGAATATGGAACACGGCATCATCGCATGGATCATCATCGGCGCGATCGCGGGCTGGCTCGCGGGTGTGCTGGTCAGGGGCGGCGGCTTCGGCCTGATCGTCGACATCATCGTCGGGATCATCGGCGCGTTCATCGGCGGGTGGCTCGCCGGCGTGCTGCATATCTCGCTTGGCGGCGGCTGGATCGGCTCGATCATCACCGCGTTGATCGGCGCGGTCATTCTGCTGTTTATTATCCGGCTCGTGCGACGAGGGTCCTGAGCACGGCATCCGACGTCATCAAGCGCCAGCGGGTTCGAATCGCTGGCGCTTTTTTATGGCCTGTTGCTTCTGCTTTTATCGCCGCGGTTGTGGCCGCCGCAGAATCAGGCCGGCAGCATCGACCCCGTATCGCGCAGCCGTGTATGCCATGCAAACGCCTGATCGAGGCAATGCGGCGTCTGCCCTCCCCAAAGCGACGCATCGCGGTAGTAGTCGCGCAACAGCTCGCGATACCGCGGATGCACGCAATGCTCGATGATCAGCGTCGCACGTTCGCGCGGCGCGAGGCCGCGCAGATCGGCGAGACCCTGCTCGGTGACGACGACGTCGACGTCGTGTTCGTTGTGATCGCAATGCGGCACCATCGGCACGATGCTCGAAATGCGGCCGTTCTTCGCGGTCGACTTGCTCGCGAACACCGCGCACGACGCATTGCGCGCGAAGTCGCCCGAGCCGCCGATGCCGTTCATCATATGCGTGCCGCCGACATGCGTCGAATTGACGTTGCCGTAGATATCGAATTCGAGCGCGGTATTGAGCGCGATCAGACCGAGCCGCCGAATCACCTCGGGATGGTTGCTGACTTCCTGCGGACGCAGCACGAGCCGGTCGCGATAGCGCTCGATATCGCCAAATACCTGCGCCTGTCGCGCGGCCGACAACGTGATCGACGCGCCGGACGCGAACGCGACCTTACCAGCGTCCATCAGATCGAACGTCGAATCCTGAAGGACTTCCGAATAAATTTCGAACACCTCGAAAGGCGAATCGACGAATCCTGCCAGGACCGCGTTGGCGATCGTACCGATGCCCGCCTGCAGCGGCGGCAACTGCTTCGGCATGCGGCCACGCGTGACTTCGTGCTGGAAAAATTCGATCAAATGACCGGCGATCAACGCGGTTTCCCGATCCGCGGGCAGGACCGTGGACGGGCTGTCGGCCATGTCCGTCATCACGATCGCCGCGATTTTCTCGGGCGGAATCTCGATAGCGGGTGTGCCGACGCGATCCTGCGCGCGCACGATCGGCAGCGGCTCGCGATGCGGCCGGCGCCCCGGAATCCAGATGTCGTGCAAGCCTTCGAGCCCGAGCGGCTGCGCAAGATTGATCTCGACGATGACCTTGTCCGCGAGAATCGCGAAGCTCGCCGAATTGCCGACCGACGTCGTCGGCACGATACCGCCGCTCTCCGTGATCGCGGCGGCTTCGATGATCGCGACATCGAGTTTGCCGAGCTGGTTCGCGCGCAGCATCTCGACGGTCTCGGACAGATGCTGATCGACGAACATCACTTCGCCGCGATTGATGGCGTCGCGCAGCGTCTTGTCTACCTGAAACGGCAGACGGCGCGCGAGCACATGCGCTTCGGTCAGCATGCGGTCAACGTCATGACCGAGCGAGGCACCCGTCATCAACGTGATGCGCAGCGGCTCGCCCAGCCGGCGCGCACGCTCGGCGAGCGCGACCGGCACGGCCTTCGCGTCGCCCGCGCGCGTGAAGCCGCTTGCGCCAACCCGCATGCCGTCGTGAATCAGAAGCGCCGCGTCGGCGGCCGTGGTGATTTTTCCGCGCAGCGCGGCGCAGCGAATTCGGTCTTCGTACATGAAAGGGAGTCTCTCCATAGTCGCCAGCTTCGTCTACTGGTGCGCACGTCTGCGGTGGGCTTCGCTCGATAGGCGGTTGCCGCACCCGCCGCGGCGTCTCGATCGGACGGCGTCGCGAGCAGGTGTTGGGTCGCGCGATAGGATCCGCGACAGGTCTTGCGCGTGAGGCAGCCGGACTTAGCTGCCGAAGTAGATGTTGCAGAAGCTCATCGGGCCGACACATTCATCAGCTTTCGCTTTCGGCGCTTCCACATGCTTGCGCGGGGCAACCTTATCGGTGCGCTGGCCATCCGCTTGCGCGACCTGCTGCTCCGGCGCGGCCGGCGCCGTCTGTGCATAGGCGGCGGCAGCGGTGGACAAAGAACAGGCAATCAGGACCATCTTCAACACTTTCATCTCGTTCTCCAGGACTTACGACTACTGCGACGAATACTGCGAGGCAGTGACGAAACTATATGACCGCCACCTACGCGAATAAACGGGGCCGCCCGGAAGGGATCTTTCCATCTGGCAGAAAGATCCACGCAGCATTGCTCAGCGACGATTGAAGGGCGCGTCCTTGTCGAGCAACGCGCTGCGAATGAAGTGCAGACAGCTCAAGATACGTTGCAGATCGTGATGCCGGTCGCGCTCGGCGTGCACTGCCTGCAGCATGTCTTGCGCGAGCCAGGTGGCCGAGCGCACGGCGACGAGTGCGCGTTCGAGCGAACGTGGACCTGGGCGTTCGAAGAGCCGGGCGAGATCGTCGCACGTGTGTTCGATCACGCTGCGCCAACGCGGCTGAAGGAGGTCGGCATAATCGGCGCGTGCGGCTTCGTTGCGCAGATCGATGACGGCGTGACCTACTTCGATCGTCGCGAGCATCCAGCGAAGTGCGTCGCGCCGTCGTCGTGAACGGTGCGTCAACAGCACGCGCAGCTGCGAAGTCAGATCATGCGTGCCCGACTGGAAACGTTGGTTCAGACCCGGCAGCGCGTCCTTGCATGCCGACACCGTTTGCGCTCGCAGGTCGCCCATGATCCGGTCGATGAGCCAGCGCATATCGGCGGGAAAGACCACCGCGAAAACAACCGCTGCAAGCAGCATCGACGCGGTGAGCGCGATGCCGTTGTTGATCAGCAGATCGGGCACGTAGCTGACGACGTTGTCCGGCCCGGCCAGCAGACAGAAGAACACCGAAAAGCCGATGCCAAGCCCAGCCGCGCCGCGACGCGTCGCGATGAATGCGCCGAGCGCGAGCACCGGCGCGAGTACCGCGCAAAGCAGCGGGAAACCATCGATGTTCGGATACACGTAGCACATGAACACATAGCCGGCCAGCGTCGCGAGCACCGCGCCGATCGCCATCTGGATGGCCATTCTGGTGGCGCTTGGCGCGGTGGACGTCAACGCGCAGACCAGTGTTGCGCCAATTACGGCGAGACCGCCGCTCGGCCAGTTGGTCGCGATCCAGAACGCACCGGCGATTCCGATGACGACAGCCGAGCGCACGAATGTGAACAATACGGCGAAATGGTTTGTGCGGCTTATAGGTCTGCTTGTGCGGTGGCTCTTGGTTGGGCTTGAGCTGCATCGTAGGCTGTGCTGCCGGCTTGCTGTTTTGCGCCACAAGCATGCACAGGTTTGCGAATAGTTTATCCATTCGCCCACGAATCGATACAGCAATTCGGCTGCCGTGTCGAAGTCCGCAAGCGATTCCGCGGACGCGGCTTCGAGTGCCCGCCTGGTTTCGCGTACCCGGCGTGGCAAGCTCGCTCGAAAGGGGCGCAGATCGGCTGCTGCGTGCGATGCTTCGACGCCGGCTTCAGCTTGTGCTTCGAACAAGCCTCCCAGTTCGTCGAGGTACGGACCGATGGCCGCGAGTATCGACACAGCGCGGCTGGCGCGCAACCGTTTGAGCAACTGATTCAGCGCATGCAGACGCGCGCACGCATCCATGAATTCGCGATTCAGACGCGCCAGATGCGCACTGCGCGAGCGCATCGCCGGATCTTCGAATGCGACGAACGTGCGGGTTGCTTCGAAGCCAGCGATTTCGTCGACGAAATCCGCGAAACGCCGTTCGAACTGATTGCGCTCGAGCCCGCGTGCGAGCACCTCGACAGCATACGCAGTAAAATTCGCGTACCTGATCTGAAGGTTATGTCGCAGCGCAAGGATCGAGCGCTGGGGCAGCAGCAACGCGCTGACCGCGCTCGAACACACGATGCCGACCGCCACTTCCGCGGCACGCGTGAGTGCGGCGAGGAACAGTCCCTGAGGCGTCGTCACGTTTGGAATGCCGATCAGCGCGGCGGTGTAACCCGCGAGCACAAAACCGTACCATCTGAAATGCCGATACCGGACCGCCGCAGCAATACAGGCGCTCACCCACACGATCATGCCGAGCATGTACAGTTCGGGCTGCTGAACGAACAGCCCGCCGAGCACGAGCGCGGCCACGGTCCCTACTGCCGTTCCGAGAATCCGGTAGAAGCTCTTCGCGAGCACCATGCCGCTGAACGGTTGCATCAACACAAAGACAGTGGTCATCGCAATGCGCGGCTGCGGCAAATCGAGCAGCATCGCGATGCCCAGCGCCAGCAGACCGGCGGTGACCGTCTTCAGCAGATGCAGCCAGGTCAGACCGTCGCTGGTGGCCCAGTCGCGCACGGCGCGATTGAGTTTGGCTCGGCTGAGGCGTCGCCGCATGACGCCGCGCGGACCGACGAAATCCGCCGACGGTTCGGTCGCATGATCGGGTTTCATCTGAAAACAGTGCACCCTACGTGGTCGCTGAGAGAGCCTCCGGATAGAATGGCCGACACCGGCAGGCGAGGCGCCGATTGTAGGAGTCCGCGATGTGTACATTAAGCCGATGGGTGCAGAACATCTGTTCCAGAACGGACAACAATAGTGTTCTGAGACTGACGGAAAATATGATCTTGATCATGAAACAGAAGGTTTGATGGACACGCTACAAAATATGCGAGTGTTTGTGCGCGTGGTCGAAGCCGGTAGCTTCACCGCGGCCGCGCAATCGCTCAATTCAACGACCGGCGCGATGTCTCGCGCGGTCTCGGAGCTTGAAGCACATCTGCGCACGCGCCTGCTGAATCGATCGACGCGTCGGCTTGCGCTGACCACCGCCGGCGAGCGCTATCTGAAACGATCGCAGCAGATCCTCGCGGATGTCGATGTTGCGGAAGAAGAAGCCAGTTGCGCACACGAGCGACCAACCGGCGCACTGCGCATGCATAGCTTTGCGAGCATCGGCCAGCACTACGTCCTGCCGGCCATTTCGCGTTACCGCGAGCTTTATCCTGATGTGACCGTCGAGTTGACGCTATCGCAGCGCATGCCCGATCTGTTCGAGGGCAGCGCCGACGTGGCCGTGATCGGCGCATCGACGCTGCCGAATTCGGACCTCGTATCGTTTCCGCTGGGGACGACGTTCAGCATCCTGTGCGCATCGCCGGCCTACGTGCGGGCGCACGGCGCGCCGCAAGAACCGGCTGACCTTGCGCATCACGAATGTCTGATCCTGCATACGCCGGCGTTCCCGCCACATGAATGGACGCTTGACGGCCCGAACGGCAGTGAGTTGATGGAAGTCGACGGCCCCGTGCATGTGAACATCGCCGAATCATTGATCGTGGCGATCCGCGAAGGCATGGGCATCGGCATGGTGCCGCTCTACGCGGCCATTTCCGGGTTGCGCGATGGCACGCTGGTGCGCGTGTTGCCGGAATATACGCTGCAAAAGACGACTGTTTATGCGCTCTATCCGTCGCGCAAATTCATCGATGCAAAGACGCGCACGTGGGTCGAATTCTTGCGCTCGCATCTGCCGAAGGTGATTGCACGCGACGAAGCATTGCTTGCTGAGGTCGGGCAACTGGGGGGCGGAGATGACCCAGTGCAGCTGGTTGGAGTTGCCCCTGTAACTCAGGACGCGCAGGACACCGTTAGGTCAATGAAATCGCGGCAGCACGCCTGAACTCACGCGGCGAGCGGTATTCCAGGGCTTTGTGCGGATGGCGCTCATTGTAGTGTTCAAATGCAACAGCCAGACACGAGAGCGCCGCAGGCGCGTCAGGCTCGTCCATACAGGCGACGTAATTGCCGCTTCATGATCTTCACGAACGATTCGACCATGCCATTGCTCTGCGGAGAACGTGCCGGCGTTGTCAATGACTCCAGGGCCAATTCGCGAGCGAAGCTGCGAGTGCGGTGGTCGACATAAGCCGAGCCGTTGTCCGTCAACCATTCGATGGGCGGCGCGACCTGCCCGGTGCCGAATTGCTGCGCGACGGCGGCCAGCATCGCGTCGCGCACTACATCACCGCTATGCCCGCCGGTCCCCGCCGCCCAGCCAATCGCCTCTCCGATCGCAGCAGTCGAGTGCGAACGTTACGCGCAACGGCGTGCCATCGTCGCACCGGAACATCTGTGTCGCGATCAGCCTGCACCACCCAGTTGTAGATGGTCTGTGCAGTCGGCTCGAACTCCTTTTCCAGTTCCTCCGGCCTGCGTCCGGCCTTCACCAGCTCGACCATTTGCGCCCGAAATTCCGCCGGGTACGGGGTACGATGCTTGCCCATAATCGGCACCTCCTTCTCCAAAGGATAGATGTCCGTTTTTCTGGGTCAACGTCGGTATGCGCAAAAAAGCGTCGATCAACAGGCTACTTTTGGCAGTGGCTGGCAACGGCGTCCGACCACGCTTATTGTTCGTGCTCGGTCGAGCATGTTGCTGTTGATTTGGGCCGCGTAAACGCAGAAACCCCACCGCGGCGGGTGGGGTTTCTGACTGGGGGGGAGCCTGACGATTACCTACTTTCACACGGGCAATCCGCACT